>JALYNC010000160.1 GCA_030773415.1 Actinomycetota bacterium | reverse complement strand
TTGTTGCGCGAATATCGCTCGGCGAGTTCAGCCAGCCGGTTGCGCACCAGGCGGAAGAGCCAGCGCGGCGGCTGGTCAGCGAGAGATGCCGGACGGGCTCCCTGGCGGGCGTCGTCCAGCGCCTTCCGGACCGCCTGCCACGTTGCGTGGTCGCGCTCCGAATCGGCTTCATGGCTCGCGCTGCGAGCCGCCTCGCCCCGCTCGTGGATCAGGCCGCAGACGACGGCGGGATCGAGCTCATGGGGAGCGGGGGAGGAGGACGTGCGGGCCACCGGCACAGGGTGCCACCCGGTCGGGCTCGTCCTCGGCAACTCTGGCATGTCATGAGGCAGGTTGTCCTAGCCTGACCGGCATGGCATCGGCGGTGGAGCAGGTGTTCCGCTACGCCCAGCCCTCCTCCGTGGGGATCCTGGACGGGCACGCGGACGTGCGCCTGGCCACCAGCGGTGGCGTGTCGACGCGTGGCCTGGTCGACCACCCCCGCTTCTTCGATGGATTCCTCGACCACGCCGAACAGATGGCCACGGCGCTGCTCGCGGTCGCCCGGGTGGCCCGGACCCGGTTCTACGTGCCGCCGTCGATGCTCGCCGCCGTTTTGCGGGCCGCCGACCCGGTGGTGACCAGCAACGGCGACCGGCTGCGGTTCGAGAGCTTCTCGGCGTGCTGCGGGGTGTACGCGCGGCTGGACGTGCTGCCCGACGCGCTCGACGGCCCCGCGCTGGACACCGGGACGACGAACGTCGACTTCAACCCGCCGATGCGTCAGGCGCTCGCCGGCATCGGCGGGTTCGAACCGCTGCACCTGTCCGTGGGCCGGGACGTCACGGTGACGACGCTCGAGGACTCGGTGACCGAAAAGCGGGTGCCACTGTCCGAGCGGTGGTTCAAGGGGTTCGCCGAGGTGCAGGTGGCCGCCTCCACCATGGTCCAGGTCCTGGAGATCCCCGCGGTCGACGCCCGCCGGTTCGTCCAGTCGCTGCCCCGGGCCACCGGCACCCGCACCCGCACCGCGATGCTGTGGGCCGTGCCCGCCGGCCGGGGACTGCGCCTCACCGGCCGGGCCGGCCCCGGAGCCGTCTGCCTCGCCGGTCCCGAGCGGCTGCGCGTGCTGGAACCTCTCCTCCGGTTCGGCTCCGCGCTTCGCGCGTACGCCCCGGCTGTGGCGACTTCTGGCGCGCCATCGGCAAGCGTGTGGGAGCTGGAGCTGCAGGGTGCCCGGCTGAGCGTCACGCTCAGCCCCGAGGTCAGCCGCGGCTTCTCCGGCGAGGGAGGCGTGCTTCGTGACCTCGCCGACCCGGCGACGTCCGGGGACAGTGACCGGATTTCCGCGCTGCTCGCGTTCGAGCCCCGGTTGGACGTCGCCGACCTGGCCCGCCGGGCCGGTATCGACGAGGCCCGGGTTCTGCGCGCGATCGGACGGCTCGGGGCCGCCGGCCGGGTCGGGTTCGACGCCCGCGAGGGTGCCTACTTCTCCCGCGCGTTGCCGTACGACGCCACCGCGCTGGAGGGGATGCACCCCCGGCTGCGGGATGCGCGCGCCCTGATCGAGCAGGGCGCCGTCCGTCTCGACGGCGAGTTGGCGTACGTCGGCACGGAGGAACCCCGCCACGTGGTCCGCCGGACGCCGGCCGGTCACCGCTGCTCCTGCCCCTGGTACGGCCGGCACCAGGACAACCGTGGGCCGTGCAAGCACGTGCTCGCGGTTGAGCTCGTCCGGCATCGCTGACGCGACGGTCCGTTCGAAGTCGATGCCCGTCCTCGGCATTTCACCGGCAGCGATGAGTTCCGGCCCGGGCCGACGTCTCCAATGACATGACTACGACGACGGCCCTGAAGGCCTCTCTCACTACTGCCATGTTCACCGTCGCCGACCAGGACGCAGCGATGGCGTTCTACTGCGGTCAGCTCGGCTGGGAGGTGCGCAGCGATATGCGCTTCGGCCCGGCCGGCGAGAACCGCTGGCTCGAGGTAGCCCCGCCTGGGTCGGTCGCCAGATTGGCGCTCAACCAGCCCATGGGCGACACCCCGGGCGGCGCCGCGGTCGGCATCGAGGTCGACGATGTGCTCGCAGAGCACACCCGGCTGACGGCCGTGGGTGGCCTCGACGTTGACCCGGCGCCCACGCGGATTCCGGGTGCGCCGCTGATGTTCTCCCTGCGCGACCCGGACGGGAACTCGCTCTGGATCGTCGCGACGGCCGGCTGAGGCACCCCGCCGCTGGCGCCCATCGCCGGCATCAGGTCCAGCGGCAGCGGTCCCGCGATCATCACGTGGGGCCGCTGCCCCGGCGGGCGAATGTCCGTCCCCCGGCTCGGCGCGATGCGGCTGGGCGTCTTGGTAGCGCGCTGGCGGTATCGTTGGGCCATGAACTTCGGACTGCGCCTTCCGCAGCCGCGCTGACGCCGATTCGGCAGCGCGGCTCCCCCTCCTCGTGAGGGGTTTTTTTCTGTCCGGAGCACGACCAGCGACCAACGGCAGGCGGATTCCATGACCAGCACCGACGCCCGGGACACCTCGGCGGAGCGGGGCGAGGACCCCGCCACCGACGCCGCGTCCCGCGACCCGCGGGCCTACGACCCGCTGTCACTGGTGGACCGCTGGCTGCCGGTCTGGGAGGAGCAGCGGCTGTTCCAGGCCGGCGGGGACGACGATCCGCGCCCGCGGGCCTACGTGGTCGACATGTTCCCGTACCCGTCGGGCGATCTGCACATGGGCCACGCGGAGGCATTCTCCATCGGGGACGCCATCGCCCGGTTCCTGAGCATGCGCGGCAACAACGTCCTGCACCCGATCGGCTGGGACTCTTTCGGGCTGCCCGCCGAGAACGCGGCGATCAAGCGCAACATGGATCCGCGGGAGTGGACCTACGCCAACATCGAGGTGCAGGCCGAGTCGTTCCGGCGCATGGGGATCTCGTTCGACTGGCGCACCAGGCTGCACACCTCCGACCCGGAGTACTACCGCTGGACGCAGTGGCTGTTCCTGCGGCTGTTCGAGAAGGGGCTGGCGTACCGCAAGGCATCGCCGGTCAACTGGTGCCCGAACGACCAGACCGTGCTGGCCAACGAGCAGGTGGTCGGCGGCCGGTGCGAGCGGTGCGACGCCGAGGTCACCAAGCGCAACCTGACCCAATGGTTCTTCAAGATCACTGATTACGCCGACCGGCTACTCGACGACATGTCCGCGCTGCATGGCAAGTGGCCGGAGCGCGTCCTCACGATGCAGCGCAACTGGATCGGCCGGTCCACCGGGGCGTACGTCGACTTCGCCATCGAGGGGCGGGAGGCGCCGGTACGGGTCTTCACCACCCGCCCGGACACGATGTACGGCGCGACCTTCTTCGTCGTGGCCGCCGACTCCGCGCTGGCCGAGGAGCTGGCCTCCGGCGGCAGCGCCGAGCCGGCGTTCGTCGCCTACCGCAAGCAGGTCAAGGCGCTGTCCGACATCGACCGGCTGGCCACCGACCGGCCCAAGACCGGTGTGTTCCTGGACCGCTACGCCGTCAATCCGGTCAACGGCGCGCGGATTCCGGTGTACGCCGCGGACTACGTGCTGGCTGACTACGGCACCGGTGCGGTGATGGCGGTGCCGGCGCACGACCAGCGCGACCTCGATTTCGCCCGGCCGTTCGACCTGCCGGTGCAGGTGGTCGTCGACACCGGCGAAGACGATCCGGCGGTTACCAGCGTGGCAACCACCGGAGACGGCACGGTGGTGAACTCGGGGCCGTACAACGGGCTGGACAAGGCCGCCGCCATCGAGGCCGTCACCGAGGATCTGCTGCGCAACGGGCACGGCGACGCCGCCGTCACCTACCGGCTGCGGGACTGGCTGCTGTCCCGGCAGCGGTACTGGGGCGCGCCGATCCCGATCGTGCACTGCGCCTCCTGCGGCGAGGTCGCCGTGCCGGACGAGCAGCTGCCCGTCCGGCTACCGGAGTCCGGGTATTCGCTGCGACCGGAAGGCGGCCAATCGCCGCTGGAGTCGGCGAGCGACTGGGTCTCGACCGCGTGTCCGCAGTGCGGCGAGCCGGCGCGCCGGGACACCGACACGATGGACACGTTCGTCGACTCGTCCTGGTACTTCCTGCGCTACTCCTCGGCCGCGGACGACACCCAGCCGTTCGACCGAGAGCAGCTGCGCCGCTGGGCGCCGGTCGACCGCTACGTCGGCGGGGTGGAGCACGCCATCCTGCACTGCCTGTACAGCCGCTTCCTGATCAAGGTGCTGCACGACCTCGGCTACCTCGACTTCGTCGAGCCGTTCTCCGCCCTGACCAACCAGGGGCAGGTGATCATGAACGGCGCGGCGATGAGCAAGAGCAAAGGCAACCTGGTCGACCTGCAGCGCGAGCTCGCCCAGCACGGACCGGACGCCGTCCGCGTCACCATGCTGTTCGCCGGGCCGCCGGAGGAGGACATCGACTGGGCGGACGTCTCGATCGCCGGTGCCGGCAAGTGGCTGGCCCGGGTGTGGCGCCTCGCCGGTGACGTGTGCTCCGCTGACGTGGGCTCCGGCTCCGGCGGCGGCGACGCCGCGGCGGCCCCGTCGGGCGAGAGCGAGCTGCGGCGCACGGTGCATCGCATGGTGGACGAGACGACCCGGCTGATGGAGGCCTCGCGGTTCAACGTGGCGATCGCCCGGCTGATGGAGCTGACCACCGTCGTGCGGCGCGCGTTCGACAACGGGGCGGCCGGTCCGGCCGCCGACCCGGACGTGCGTGAGGGCGCCGAGGCGCTGGTGCGGATGCTGTCGGTGTTCGCGCCGTTCACGGCGGAGGACGCCTGGGCCCGGCTCGGCCGGCCCGCGTCGGTGGTGAACGCCGGGTGGCCGGAGGCCGACCCCGCCCTCGTGCACCGCCAGACCGTCACGTGTGTCGTGCAGGTCAAGGGCAAGGTGCGCGACCGGTTGGAGGTTCCGGCCGACATCGGCGAGGACGCGCTGCGGGAGCTGGCGCTGGCGTCGGAGGCGGTCACCCGGTCGCTGGCCGGTGCGGGCATCCGGACGGTGATCGTCCGGCCGCCGAAGCTGGTCAACGTCGTTCCGTCCTGATCGGGTCGGCCGGCCGGCGACGGCGCTAGCCTTCGCCCCATGAGCCGGACGTCGCGGGTAGCGGTCGTGACGGACTCGACCGCCTACCTCCCGGACGGGTTGGCGTCCCGGTACGGGGTCGTCGTGGTGCCCGTGCAGGTGGTCATCGACGGGCGGGTCGGCTCGGAGGGGGTGGACGTCAGCCCTGCGGAGGTCGCGGCGGCGCTCGGCCAGCGCCACCCGGCGGTGAGCACGTCCCGCCCGGCGCCGCAGGCGTTTCTTGACGCCTACGACGCCGCCGCAGAGACAGGTGCCGGGACGATCGTGTCGGTGCACCTGTCCGGCGCGCTGTCCGGCACGGTCGACTCCGCCCGGCTGGCCGCGCGCGAGCGCCCCGAGCACGACATCCGGGTGCTGGATTCCGGATCACTGACCATGGGGCTCGGGTTCGCCGTTCTGGCGGCGGCGGAGCTCGCCAGTGCGGGGGCCGAGGCGCGCGACGTCGAGCGCGCCGCCGTAACCGCGGCGGCGAGGACGTGCACCATGTTCTACGTCGACAACCTTGAGCACCTGCGCCGCGGCGGACGGCTCAACACCGCCCAGGCGATGCTCGGCTCGGCGTTGATGGTCAAGCCGCTGCTGCGGGTCTCAGACGGGCGCATCTCGCTGCTGGAGAAGGTGCGCACGGCCTCCCGGGGTCTGGCCCGGCTGGCGGACCTCGCCGTCCAGGAGGCAGGTGACGACGCGGTGGACATCGCCGTGCACCACCTGGCGGCCGGCACCCGTGCCGCCGAGCTGGCCGAGCAGTTGCGCACCCGCATTCCCCGCGTCACGACCATGTACCTCAGCGAGGTGGGGGCCGTGGTGGGCGCCCACGTGGGGCCCGGGCTGGTCGGTGTGGTGGTGCACCGGCGCTAGGAACGCGATCACCGCTCGAACGATCCTGGAACGACTTCTGCGACGCGCTGTTGCCGCCGTCCACCAGCACCCGGCCGCATCCAGCAGGAAGCGGTAGGGGCTGCTCGCCGTGCCAAGCAGACTCCGGCGCGGGGTACAGGCGTTCATGCCACTCAGGTGACGCGTCCAGCTCCGCATCGAAAGGTGATCCACTCCTGCCTCCGGCCCCTGCTGTCCGATGTGCGGTGCGGGCCAGTCTGCAGGGTCTCCCGCGCAGCGGTCTGCGCTTCGCGGGCGGTTTCCACCGGAGTGCGCATGGGGTGCCCAGTCCACAGAACCTCTTCGCCGGACGTGGGCCGGGTCCAGGCTGCCTAGCGTCGCGGTCGTGGCTGTGCGACCTCGGCGGATCTCCATGGACAGCCGCTCCTCTGCGGTGGAGCGGCTGGAGCGGCTGAGCCTGCACTCCGATCTGGGTCCGGCCACGTCGCTGTTCGACGTGCCGCCGCCGGGAGGCGGCTGGGTGCCGGACGACCTACCCGCCACCGAGGGCCCCGGCTGGGTGCCGGACGACCTGCCCGCGACCGAGGGCCCCGGCACCGACGACCTCGGCGCTCGCGACGGAGTGGCAGGCGCTCGCGATGTGCTCCCGGAGCCGGCGAGCCGGCGCAACCGGCGTCCCCAGCATGCGGCTGAGGGCACGCAGGGCCGTTTCTGGTCGCTGTTGAGCCGGCTCAGGCTCCTTCCGGCTGAACACGAGCAACAGCGCCTGGTGCTGGGCGCGCTGACCGGTCGGGCCGCCGTGGCGCTCGTCGTAGTCGTGTTCCTGGCGGCCGCCGTGACGGCTGCCGCCGTGTACCTGCAGCGCCCGCGCAGCAATGCGCTCCCTGCGGTCCCGGTCGTGGAGTCCGGCGCTGTTCCGGCGACCGCGACTTCCGAGCCCGAGGGCTCGCCGGGCGCGGGAGACGGGGCGGCCGCCGGCGGGAGCGCCGAGTCGCCGGTCGTCGTGGCCGTCGCGGGCAAGGTGCACCGTCCCGGGCTGGTGCGGTTGCCCGCCGGGGCGCGGGTGGACGACGCCGTGCGCGCCGCCGGCGGGCCGCTGCCGGGCGTCGACCTCGGACTGTTGAACCTCGCGCGCGTCCTGACCGACGGGGAGCAGGTCGTGGTCGGCGTGGCGGCGCCCGCGTCCGGCTCGTCCGCTCCAGCTGGCGGCACACCGGCGGCAGGGGCGGCCGGGTCGCCGGTCGACCTGAACACCGCGACGTTGGAGACGCTGGACGGCCTGCCCGGTGTGGGCCCGGTGCTGGCCCAGCGCATCGTGGAGTGGCGCGCGGCCAACGGGCCGTTCACGTCCGTCGAGCAGCTGCGTGACGTCTCCGGTATCGGTGACAAGAAGTTCGAGAACCTGCGCAGCCAGGTGCGGGTGTGACGGTCGGGCCGGACGGCAGCGACCGGCCCACGATCCTGGATCTGCGGCTGGTGGCCCCGGCCGCGGGTGCCTGGGCCGCCGCGGCCCTGCTCCTGCTGAGGCGGGAACTGCTGGCGGCGGGTCTTGCCGGTGCTGTGCTCGGCGGCGCCGTCCTGTGCCTGACCGCCCGGCGGAGTGCGGCGGCAATCGTCCTGCTGGCCGGTCTGGCCGGCGCGGCCGGAGCCGGAGGGATCACGGCCGTGCGGCTGGCTTCGGTCCACGCCGAGCCGGTGGCGGGCATGGCCCGTGCCGGCACATCGGTGACCGTCCTAGCTGTGCTGGCTGAGGACCCGCGGGCCGTTCCGGGCCCGACGGGCGCTCCGCCGCTCTACATCACCACCGTCCGGGCAACGAGTATCCGCTCCGGCAGGACGGCTGTCACCGGTGATGTCCCGTTGCTGGTGTTCTCCCGCGCGGCCCAGTGGCGCGCACTTCTGCCGGGACAGCCGGTGCAAGTGCGCGGGGTGCTGGACGTCGCCCGTCCGGCCGACCCGGTGTCGGCGGTGATGTCCGCGCGGGGTCCGCCACAGCTGCGTGGCCATCCTCCGCGGGTCCAGCAGGTAGCGGGGCAGCTGCGCTCCGGTCTACGGAACGCCAGCGACGTGCTGCCCGACAAGGCCCGCGGCCTGCTGCCGGGCCTGGTGGTCGGCGATGTCTCCCGGCTGGATCCCGAGCTGCGGGAGCAGTTCCGGGTCACCGGGATGAGCCATCTGGTCGCCGTGTCGGGCGCGAACGTCGCCATTGTCGTTGGCGCGGTGCTGCTGCTGTGCCGGTCGGTCAGGCTGGACGTGCGAGTGACGGCAGTACTCGCCGCGTTGGCGCTGGCCGGCTTCGTGGTCCTCGCCCGTCCCAGTCCGAGCGTGCTGCGGGCGGCCACCATGGGCGCGATCGCCCTTGCGGCACTGGTGATCGGTCACCGGCGGGCCGCCGTACCGAGCCTCGCGGCCGCCGTGCTGCTGCTCATCCTGTTCGATCCCTGGCTGGCGCTCCGTCCGGGCTTCGCGCTGTCCGTGCTCGCCACCGGCGGGCTGCTGCTGCTGGCGCCAATGTGGCGGACTGTCCTGGCCCGGCGCCTGCCGCGCTGGCTGGCGGACGCGATCGCGGTGCCTGCAGCGGCGTCGGCGGCCTGCGCGCCGCTGGTCGCGGCGCTGTGGTCGCAGGTCAGCCTGATCGCTGTGCCGGCCAACCTGCTGGCAGCGCCGTTCGTTCCGCCCGCGACGGTGCTCGGCGTGCTGGCGGCGATCACCGCGCCGCTGTCCCTGCCGGTGGCGGAGGTGCTCGCGCGGCTGGCCGCAGTTCCGGTGTCCGCTCTGATCGCCATCGCCACCGTGGGTTCCAACGTGCCGCTGGCCGCGGTCGACTGGCCCGGTGGCGTCGCGGGCGCCGCACTGCTGGTCACCCTTCTGATCCTGCTGGTCGTCGTGGCGCGGCATCGCCCGCTGCGCCGGGTGGCCGGGGCGGCGATCGCCGGCGTGGTGCTGGGGTCGGCCGTTCTGCAGCGGGCGGGCACGTCCGGCTGGCCACCTGCCGGCTGGCTGCTGGTCGCGTGTGACGTGGGGCAGGGTGACATGCTCGTGCTGTCCGCCGGTGACGGGCGTGCCGTGGTGGTGGACGCCGGGCCCGACCCGGCGCTCGCCGACCGCTGCCTGCGGGACCTGGACGTCCGAACCGTTTCGCTCGTCGTCCTGACGCATCTGCACGCCGACCACGTCGACGGCCTGCCCGGGGTGCTGCGAGGCCGTCGCGTCGGTGCGGTGCAGATCGGGCCGCTTCCGGAGCCGGCCACCCAGCACCGCGCCGTGCTGGCGCTCGCCCGCGCGCACCGGGTGCCGGTGCTGGCGGTACGGGCCGGCGAGAAGCGGCGGATCGGTGCGCTGTCCTGGCGGGTGCTCGCACCCGCGCGCACCTTCTCTGGCACGAGTTCGGACCCGAACAACAGCTCCGTGGTGCTCGCCGTCCGCTGGCCCTCGTGCACCGCGCTGCTCACCGGTGACGTCGAGCCGGAGGCGCAGCGGGCGCTGCTCGCCGACCCTGCCGCACTGCGTGCCGACGTGCTCAAGGTGCCTCACCACGGATCCCGGGCGCAGGACGCGACGTTCCTCGCCGCCGTGTCACATCGGCTCGCCATCACGTCAAGCGGAGCGGACAACGACTACGGTCACCCGGCTCCCGAAACGCTGCGGCGGGTCCGGGCGGTCGGACGTCGGGTGCTCCGGACCGACACGGATGGCACCATCGCCGTTGTCGAGCGGGCAGGCGTGATCAGCACCGTCACGACGGGACCGCGCCGTGTCGCGGTGAGAGACTTCCGACCGTGACAGCGGGAGCGGTGCTGCGGCCGCTGACCCTGGTAGTCGGCGACGAGGAGCTGCTGGTCAGTCGAGTCGTCTCCGAAGTGATCCGCGAGGCCCGCCACGAAGATCCCGAGGCCGACGTGCGGGACCTACCCGTCTCGTCGGTCAGCCCGGCCGATGTGATGAACCTGCTGACGCCCTCCCTGTTCGGCGAGCGCCGCGTGCTCGTACTGCGCGACCTGCAGGACATCGGCAAGGACCTGGCCGCTGAGCTCACGGCTTACGTCCGGGACCCGGTACCTGACATCTGCCTCGTCGCCGTGCACTCCGGGGCCGCCAAGAACAAATCCCTGCTGGACGGGCTCCGGCAGGCGAGCGGCAGCAACGGGCCCGGCGCGGAAGTGCGGGTGGTCAACTGCCCGAAGGTGACCAAGGCAGCTGAGCGGTCGCAGTTCGTGACCGAAGAACTCCGGCGGGCGGGTCGGCGTAGCACGCCGGACGCGGTGATCGCGCTGCTGGACACCGTGGGCACCGATCTGCGCGAGCTGGCGACCGCGTGCAGTCAGCTCGTGTCGGACACCGAGGGGCTGATCGACGCCGACACGGTGGGTCGCTACCACCGCGGCCGGGCCGACGCGTCCGGCTTCGTGATCGCCGATCTCGCTGTCGAGGGCAACGCCCCGGCTGCCCTCGAGGCGCTGCGCTGGGCCCTCGGGACCGGGCTGGCGCCTGTGCTGATCACCAGTGCCCTGGCAGGCAATGTGCGCACCATCGCGCGGGTGGCCGAAGCAGGCCGGGCCAGCCCGTACACGCTGTCCCGCCAGCTCGGCATGCCGGCGTGGAAGGTGGAGCGCGCCCAGCGGTGGGCCGGCTCCTGGGGCCCCAGCGGCCTCCAGCAGGCCACGTCAGTGGTCGCCGAGGCGGACGCTGCCGTCAAGGGCGCCGGCGCGGATGCCGGCTATGCGGTGGAGCGCGCCGTGCTCGGGGTGGCGGCGGCCCGCAGTTCACGCTGACGAGTCCATTCGCCCATGGGGTGCTGCGGGTGAGATGGTGCCTCATCCCACCGCCACGAGAAGCTCCAACTGACACAGCACGCGCGTCAGCTAGTGCCCGAACGTTCCGGGCGGCCACCGGGATGTGAGCCGCATCGGCGGGCGTTGTCCGATCACCAAGGCCCTCGCACGGGCGTCAACGAGTAGCGGCGAGCTAGCCGATTGATGGCGAGAGCCAGCAAGGCATGACCTAGTGCCAGAAGGAAGGTGAACGCCGTGAATCTGACGGAGGACTACGTCCGGGAACTCGGAGCTCTGACCGGTGCGGTGCTCGGGCAGCAGGACTTGCTCAGCACGCTGAATCACATCGCCGCGTTGTCGGCGCAGGTGGTGCCCGGCTGTGACGCGGCGTCGATCTCGACCTTCGAGGCCGGTCAGCCGACGGCCGTGGCGTTCAGCGACGATTGGGCCAAGGAGCTCGACGAGATGCAGTACACCGAGCGGGAGGGCCCCTGCCTGGATGCGAGCCGCACCGGCAACGTGTTCCGCATCCGCGAGATGACCAGCGAAAGTCGGTGGCCCGCGTACGTCCCGCGAGCGGCAGAACGCGGCGCCCAGAGCATGGTGTCGATTCCCCTACAAGCCGAGGGCCGCAATTTTGGCGCCATAAATCTTTACGCCCGGACCCCGGACGCCTTCACCGCCGAGGCGGTTGCGCTGGCCGAGATCCTCGCCGCCCATGCCGGGGTGGCCAGCCAGGTGGCCGCGTCGTTCTTCCGCCATCGCGATCTCGCGGAGCAGCTGCGGGAGGCGATGCAGTCGCGGTCGGTGATTGACCAGGCGCTGGGCGTCCTCATGGCGCAGCGCAAGATCACCGCGGACGCGGCGTTCACGCTCATCCGGGAATCGTCCCAGCGCCTGAACGTCAAGCTGCGCATCCTCGCGCAGGAAGTCGTGGACACCGGAGAACTCCGCACCCAGGAGTGAACACGGTTCGGCGAGGGATGGCGGCGCATCCAGCATGCCGCGCGACCGGTCCCCGGCCGTGATGGTGGCCACCGCGCTGACGCGCAAGCTGGCGCGTCCGAAGATGTGTCCGGCCGGAGTAGAGGTCAGCCCCCGGGTATGTCAGTCGCTTCCAGCGCTGACCGGCAACTCGCGGTAGTAGTACAACAGCGGCTCGCTCTGGCCGGGCTCGCTGTTCGCGCAGCCGTGCCGCTCGTAGAAGCGCCGGGCTCTCTCGGCATCTCCGTCGACGTTGATCTCCAGCAGCTCGCCGCCACGCTCGCGGACGGCGGCCTCGACGGCCCGCAGTAGCGCGGTGCCCCAGCCCTCCCCGCGCCGGTCAGGTGCCACGTAGAGCTCGTCCAGGACCGCAACGCCCCGTCGTACCAGATGCTCCGCCGAAGGCTGAGCAGTCCAACGGCGAATGCAGGCCGTCCTGTGAGTAGGGCGACAACGTCGCGACCGCCCAGGAGGCGCCGAAGCCGGCTTTCGAGCACCGCGGCACCCGGCGTGCGTGTTCCGTACTCGCGGTTGAACGCGTCCAGCAGTTCGGCGACCGTGGCCGCCTCCGCGGCCGCGGCGATCCGCGGCTGATGCACCGCCAGCGCGGCAGCGCGAAGAACCAGAGGGCGCCGACGCCAAGAACTAGAGGGCGCTGACCCGCTTGGCCATCGCCGACTTCTTGTTGGCGGCCTGGTTGGCGTGGATGATCCCCTTGCTCGCCGCCTTGTCGAAGGCGCGGGAGGCGTCACGCATGGCGGTCGCGGCCGCCGCGGCGTCGCCGGCGTCCGCGGCAGTCCGGAACCGGCGCACTGCCGTCTTGAGCGAGGACTTGACCGCCTTGTTGCGCAGGCGTGCCTTCTCATTGGTCAGGTTGCGCTTGATCTGGGACTTGATGTTCGCCACGCGGAAGACCTCAGTTGCGAGTCGGGGGAGTTGCCAGGAGCAGACGGGGCGCGGCGGGCATACCGGCAGCCGGAACCGCCCGCTTGCGCGAAACGCGAGGATATCAGCCCGGGCGCCGCTGCAGTCGCGGCTGCTCGGGGGCCGCGAACCCTCCGCCGGCGGCCTCCGCGGCACTGCTGCTTCCGCCAGCGCCCGGACCGAAGCCGCCAGCGCGGCGCGGCTGCCGACGGCAGACTGCGCACATGTCGCTGATGGACCACCTCGGAGCGGTCCACGCGGCCGAGACGGCGGTGCTGGCGGTGCTCGGCCAGCAGGTTTCGGTCCGCGCCCCCCGCGCGTTCGCCGACCGGCTGGTGCTCGCGTACGGGGAGCCGGCTGGCGACGGGCTCACCGCCTTTCCCTGGCGGGGTTACGCGGCGGCTGCACCTAGGACCCGGGAGGTCTACGCATGACGACGCTCAGCAGCTCCGGCCCCACGGCCACGGCCACGGCGCCGCAGGCCGCACTACCGGCGCTGCACACTGCGGTGCTGGCCACGCCGGCCGGTCCGGTCGCGCTGGTGGTGAGCCCCGAGGACGACGTCGTCCGGGCCGCCGGATTCGGTCCGCTCGACGAGCTGCTGGCCCGGCTGCACCCGCGGCTGCTGGCCCGCGGAGCCGTCGACGGTGCCCGCAGGTCGTCCGGCGCCCAGGCGCTGGCGGCGTACGCCGCCGGGGACGTGCACGCGCTGGGCGCGGTCACGATCGAGCAGCCGGGCGGGCCGTTCTTCTGCGCCGTGTGGACCGCCATGCGCGCCATTTCGCCGGGGGAGACGCTCAGCTACGCCGCGCTCGCCGCGCACGTGGGCAGCGCACGTGCCGCCCGCGCCGTGGGATCGGCTTGCGCTCGCAACCTGGTGGCGCCGTTCGTGCCGTGTCATCGGGTGGTGCGGTCCGGGGGTGCACTCGGCGGCTACGTCTACGGCCTGTCGACCAAGGAGAAGCTGCTGGCGCACGAACTACGCAACCGGTGACGGCGCGCCGCTCGGCGATTACGCTGCCGCCATGACCACCCGTCGGGAGTTGCGCGAAGATCTGCAAGCTTCCGTCGCGGCCCGACGCGAGCTCGGACCGGAGTACGAGGCCGAGCTGCTCGACGCGTTCCTGGAGCGGGTCGACCGCCGGATCGACGGACACGTTGCCCACCGGGTCGGCAGCCGCTCTCTGCAGCCCCCCGGCGTGAATCCAGCTTCTCCGCGACCGCGCTCGCACTCGGATCGATGGGCTTCGGCGTCCCGCTGAGCGCCCTTACGGGTGGGGTGGCCGACCTGCCCGGGCTGCTGGTGGCCTGGACCGGCATCGTCGGGGTGAACGTCGCGGCAGCCTGGGGTCGCCGCTCGTCGGGCTCGAGTTCCTGAGGTTCCGCGAGGCGGCGATGCGGCCGGCGCGGTCACCTGCGGTGAACCAACAGCGCGCCCAACCCGACCACGGCGAACGGGAACGTGATCACGGCGGCGAGGTGCGGAAGGAACGAGCCGCCCGCCAGCACCATCACAGTGCCGCACGCGACAGCCGGACTGGCGATCGCCATAGCTGCCCACCTGGGCGCTCATCGACTGGCTACCGCGGCGACTCCGACCAGGGCGAGAACGGCGACGGCAATCAGTAGCTGCCCGGTTCGCTCGTCGGCCATCGCGGACCGTGTGCGGGCGAAGTAGATGATCTCGTAGAGCCCGATGGCAAGGCAGCCGAGCGCGCCAAGGCCGCACCCAGCGGCGGACAGGCGGAGCGCAAGAGGCGATCCCGAGTCCGGGCCGTGGGACGATGACACGCGAGACCCCTTCACGAGACGGACCTGCGCGTGAACCCCCCGAAAGCCCAGCGCGGTACTGACCCGGCCCGCATCCGGAACTTCTGCATCATCGCCCACATCGACCATGGCAAGTCGACGCTGGCCGACCGCATGCTGGAGGTCACCGGTGTCGTCGAGTCGCGCAACATGC
The DNA here is from genome assembly GCA_030773415.1 of Actinomycetota bacterium. Taxonomy (GTDB): domain Bacteria; phylum Actinomycetota; class Actinomycetes; order JALYNC01; family JALYNC01; genus JALYNC01. The sequence continues at coordinate 24,203 of JALYNC010000160.1, read as the reverse complement.
GCGCCCAGTACCTCGACAAGATGGACATCGAGCGTGAGCGCGGCATCACGATCAAGGCGCAGAACGTCCGTCTGCCGTGGACCATGGACGGGGTTGAGTACGTCCTGCACCTGATCGACACCCCCGGGCACGTCGACTTCTCCTACGAGGTCTCCCGATCGCTGGCCGCATGCGAGGGCGCGATCCTGCTGGTGGACGCCGCGCAGGGCATCGAGGCGCAGACGCTGGCGAACCTGTACCTGGCGATGGAGAACGACCTCACCGTCCTCCCGGTGCTCAACAAGATCGACCTGCCGGCCGCCCAGCCGGAGAAGTACGCCGCCGAGATCGCCGGAATCATCGGCTGCGACCCGGACGACGTCCTGCGGGTCAGCGCCAAGACCGGTCAGGGCGTGGCCGACCTGATCAACCAGGTGGTCGCGCAGGTGCCGGCGCCTCGCGGCGATGCCGACGCACCGGCCCGCGCCATGATCTTCGACTCCGTCTATGACATCTACCGCGGCGTGATTACCTATGTCCGGGTGATCGACGGCCGCCTGTCCACCCGCGACCGCTGCCGAATGATGTCCACCGGCGCGGTGCACGAGACGCTCGAGGTCGGCGTCATCTCGCCGGACCCGAACCCCACCGACTCACTCGGCGTGGGGGAGGTCGGCTACGTCATTCCGGGAGTGAAGGACGTCCGCCAGGCCCGGGTCGGCGACACGATCACCACGGCGTCCCGGCCGGCCACCGAGATGCTTGGCGGCTACCGCGATCCGCGGCCGATGGTGTACTCCGGGCTCTATCCGATCGACGGCAGCGAGTACCCGCTGCTACGCGAGGCGCTGGACAAGCTGCAGCTCAACGACGCGTCGCTGGTGTACGAGCCGGAGACGTCGGCCGCGCTGGGCTTCGGTTTTCGCTGCGGCTTTCTCGGCCTGCTGCACCTGGAGATCGTCCGTGAGCGGCTGGAGCGCGAGTTCAACCTCTCGCTGATCTCCACCGCGCCGAACGTCGTCTACACCGTGACCATGGAGACCGGGGAGGACCTCGTCGTCACCAACCCCAGCGACTGGCCGCCGGGGAAGATCGCGGAGATCCGCGAGCCGGTGGTCAAGGCCATGCTGCTGCTGCCGACGGAGTACGTCGGCGCGGTGATGGAGCTGTGCCAGGGCCGCCGCGGCGTCCTGCAGGGCATGGACTACCTGTCCGAAAGCCGGGTCGAGCTGCGGTACACGCTGCCGCTCGGTGAGATCATCTTCGACTTCTTCGACGCGCTGAAGTCCCGCACCCGCGGCTACGCGAGCCTGGACTACGAGCCGGCCGGCGACCAGGTGGCCGCGCTGGTGAAGGTGGATATTCTCCTGCAGGGTGAGCCGGTGGACGCTTTCAGCGCCATCGTGCACAAGGACAAGGCGTACGCCTACGGCGTGGCGATGACCGGGAAGCTGCGAGAGCTCATTCCGCGCCAGCAGTTCGAGGTGCCCATTCAGGCCGCGATCGGCTCGCGAGTGATTGCGCGCGAGAACATCCGGGCCATCCGCAAGGACGTTCTCGCGAAGTGCTACGGCGGTGACATCAGCCGCAAGCGCAAGCTGCTGGAGAAGCAGAAGGAAGGCAAGAAGCGGATGAAGACGATCGGGCGGGTCGAGGTCCCGCAAGAGGCCTTCATCGCGGCGCTGTCCACCAACCCCACGGCTTAGCCTGCCGTCGCGGCTTGGCCGGCATCGGTCACTGCGCGCCTGGGACGCCCTGTACCAGGAGATTCAGTGGATGCTGGAGATCCCAGTGAGTCGCACGGTCCGACGACCCACCGAAGGCGACCACGCCCGAGTGCTCACCGTCCTGGACGCCGGGCAGTGGCTGGGGTGCCATCCCGCCGGCTTAGCGGACCGGCGGCCGGAGGTCGTCCGGTAACGCTGGTGCTCGATGGCGGTCCGCCACGCCGCTGCCTTGGCCTGGGCGTCGGCTGCCGACGACACCGGCTGGACGCTCAACGGACCGGCGGGCAGGGTCAACGCGGCGGCATCCGGCTTATTCGACGCCGTCAGCAGGTAGCGCTGCCCCACCTCGAGCATTAGGTGGTCGTCGAGAGTCCAGGTGTCCTCTCCGACCGTCCCACCCATCTGGCGCACCGTGACGACCGTGCCCGGGTTTCCCTTCAAGGCACGGCCCTCGAGGCGCACCCGGTGGTCGGTATATGGAGTTCCGACAGGTGACCTGAAAGAGGGAAACGACTCTTCGACCCGCCCTAGGAATATGTGGTCAACGTAGCCGTCGACCTGTCGTGGATCGGTCACCTCGTAGGCATAGCTTGCCCTGATGGCGTGCGTTTCCGGGGGGTCAGAAAGGTCGTTCAGCACAGCGGCAGCGGCAGCGGTCGCGACAATTCCCGCGACTACGCCCGCGCGTCTGCGAGATAGCGTCACTGCCCCACCCCCACTGAATCAACTGGCCAGTCGGCTAGCTTCATCACCGGAAACTAGCAGCGAACGGTCGCCTGCGGCGCCCCCGTAAGCAGAAGTTCATTCCGCGTTCATGCCGCACTGCCGGAGTTCGTCGCGGTGGCGACGGCTTGCGCCGGTCCCGACCAGCCGGACCGCCTCAACCACGGCCGATCCCGGACTGGTGAGCACGGGGCAGTTCAGATCTCTCAGTAAAGGTGCGGCACCCGCCATGCTGGCCTGCGCCAGCACGATCGCATCCTGCCCCGGGGCCACAGCCCGTGCTGCGTCCGCGATTCCCTGACGTAGCGACCGACGTCGCCGATCTCGAACGCGGCCCACGCGTCCGGGCAGAGGCGCTCGGTGAGGTGCACGTCCACCCCCGCAGCCGCGGCGCTCGTCCGCAGCACCTCGCGGGCCGGCGCCACGGCGCTGGGCGCGGCGATGACCACGCCGATGCGACAGCCGGCGCGGACGGCGGCGTCCGCCATGGGGCGGCCGATGCGCACCATGGCGACACCCATCTCGTGGCCGAGCTGCTCGGCGGCCGCTCCCAGGGTCGAGCACGTACAGACCACCACGTCGGCACCGTCGGCGGTCAGGCTCTCCAGGTGGCCGCGCAGGGCCGGTAGGTCCAGCTCGCCTCCGGTGGAGTGGGCTGCCAGCGGGCTCTCCCGCACCAGGTGCAGGTCGGCGACGTCTGGTGCGTGGCGTCGGAGCAGGTGCCGGAAGGCCGCGACGTGCGACTCAGCGGTGTGCAGAAAGCCGATGGCAGCCGGGTGCGGCCGGTGGGCCTCAGCCGCAGCAGCCCCCACCACAGCACCCGCCTCCGCCCGCCGGCGTGCTGGGGGCCGCCGACGCCGGCCGGGCACCCACCAGCGAGCTGGCCGACCAGACGCGCGCCACGTCGTCATGACCGTCCGGGCAGCGCACCGCCGGCGCGGTAGCGGCGTCGATCGGGCGGCGCACCTCGAACACAGTGGAGCAGCTGCGGCAGCGGTAGTCGTAGGAGGCCATGCCCAGCACTGTACGAGCGGCGTCCGACCGACGGGCGACAGACCCGGCAGAAAAGTCCGGACGCCCGGTCACTTCGTCGAGCGGCTCTTCAGCGCTCCAGGCGTCCTGCCGAAGTTGTGTTCGAGAGGTTCTCCGTCTTTTGCCTTGAAGGGTCGGTCATGCTCCGTCGTCAGCCGATGGCCGTTGCGGCGCTGCTCGCCGCAGTGGTGATGCCGCTGATGGCCGATGCCACCGGAGCACTGGCGGAAACGACCGCTGCGCCGGCCGCTCCACTGCTCGCCGATACGCCCGGAGACGACGTCAGCGAAGCACGCCGGGTCGTGGCGTCGCTGCCCGCCCTGTTCTCCTCCCGCCGCCGCGAGGCAGTCAGCCTGGGTGAGGTCGCCGGCCGCCGCATGGTGGCGCAGCTTCGGGCTTCCGTTGCCGGCGGCTCCGGCCTGCGGGTGCGGCAGGGAACGCTGGACGGCATTCCGCACAGCATGGTCTCCCTGGTCAGTGACGGCACCACGCTGTCCGGCGTCGCTTACACCCCTCGCGGCAACTACCGGCTGCGGGCACTGACCGACGGACGTTCGGTGCTCGAGCCGGTTCCGGACGAGGTCCTCAATGCAGCGACACCATGCTGCGGCCGCCGTCCACCGAGCCGGGCCACTCCAGCCACGACAGCGGCTCCGCTGCAGGTGACACGGGCGGCTCCGCCGCAGGTGCGGATGGCGGAGCGGGCGCCACGGTGAGCTCGGTCGAGGCTGGGGCGGCGGTTACCGCAAGCACCCCGTACATCGATCTGCTGGTGGCATACACCCCTGGGGCAGCCGCCAGCGCCGGCAGCACCACGGCGATGCAGGCAGAGATCGTCAACGCCGTTGCAGTGGCGAACGCCAGCTACGCCAACAGCGGCCTGCCGCACCGGCTGCGCCTGGTGCAGACCATGTCGGTCTCCACCGCGTGGTTGGCGAATGTGTCCGGCCTGGAGGCCGCCACGGACTCGCCGACGCTCCGGGCAGCCCGCGCGGCGGCCGGCGCGGATCTCGTCTCCGTGATCACTGGCCCGAGCTCGACCTGCGGCACGGCTTGGGTGTTGGACCGGGCGGACGGACGGGCCGCGCACGGGTACTCGGTGGTGAACGTGCAGTGCGCCGCCGGGAACCTCTCGCTGGCACACGAGATCGGCCACAACCTCGGGGCCGGTCACGACCGGCACGCCCAGCCGGGGGACGAGGGGTTGCTGCACCCATGGGCGCACGGGCAGGTCGTGCCGGCGCTGGGGTTGCGCACCGTCATGGCCTACCCGTACGCGGGCTGCCCCGACGGCTCCTGCGCGCGCGCCCCGTACTGGTCGGATCCAAGCAAGATCATCTCTGGACAGGCGCTGGGTGTTGCCGCCGGGCAGCCCGAGGCGGCCAACGACGCGGCAGTGTTGCGCGAGACCGCCCCCTACGTTGTCGCGTACGGGGGGGCGTCAATGCCCGGGCGTCGCGTCGCGGGCGACTTCAACGGTGACCGCCGCAGCGAAGTAACCGTCTTCCGGCCGAGCACCGGTGTCTGGTACGTCCGCGGCGTGCGAACCGTGCCGTTCGGCGGTTCTGGGGACACGGCGGTGCCCGCCGACTACACCGGCGACGGCCGCACCGATATCGCGGTGTTCCGCCGCGCCACGGCCAACTGGTACCGGATGGGTCAGCCGGCAGTGCGCCACGGCGCTGTGGGTGACGTGCCGGTTCCCGCTGACTACAACGGTGATGGCCGCGCGGAGCTCGCGGTGTTCCGGCCCTCGACCGGGGTCTGGTACGTCGCCGGACGGGCGCAGCAGCTCTACGGGGCCAAGGGGGACATCGCTGTTCCCGCCGATTACAACGGCGATGGCACCGCGGAGCTCGCGGTGTTCCGGCCCTCGACCGGCGCCTGGTACGTCCGCGGCATGTCGTTGGTGCGATACGGCGCCGCCGGTGACGTGCCGGTCGCCGCGGACTACAACGGGGACGGCAAGGCCGAGATCGCGGTCTTCCGGCCGTCGACCGGCGTCTGGTACGTGCGCAATGTCGGGTCGGCGGTGTGGGGCACGCGCGGGGACATCGCCGTTCCCGCGGACCACAACGGCGACGGGGTGTCCGAGATGGTCGTGTGGCGGCCGTCGAAGGGAACCTTCTACATCCGAGGTAGCAGCAGCCTGCTGTACGGCCGCCTGGGCGACGTGCCGCTGGCCGGCCCGGCGCGGGGCTGAGCACCTAAGCGGAGTGCTCAGCCCCTTAACCGCGCCGGGGCAGCACGTCCCCGTGCGCGTCGGCGTAGAGCGCCCGGAAGCGCTCCTCCCGATCTCTTGTCAGTGTGGTCACACCCCGCACTTGTCCGGCACGGCATCCAGTGTTTTGGCCGGACGGGATCGGGTCAGCTTTTCCCTCGTCCCGCCAGGCTTGTGAGCGTGCTGACCAGCAGCCCGGGGTCGGGCACCCCGGCGAGAAACGCGAAGTCGGCACCTTCGACGACGCCGATGGCCTCCTGCGCCGGGCCCGCGCCGGCGGACGTCGCTTTGACCAGACGCGCCCGGGCATCGGTGGGTCAGCGGCGCGAGCGAGAGTAGCTGCCGGCGCTCCAGTCCGCGACGAACTGGACGCGAGTCAGCTCGAGTGGCCGCAGGGCGCGGTCACCGCCCGCTGCCAGCGCAGGGTGACGTGCCACAGCAGGAAGCCAGGGCTACGCGCAGGGGTCACGACGCCCTGGCGGGTGGCGCGCTCGGCTGTGGGTCGTCCGCCACGGAGCCCTGGGCTTGCGACGCGGCGAGTCTCGCGAGGGCGGGCACGGCGTCCGGCAGATCCGCTGCGATCTGCCGACCGATCAGCCGCGCGAACAGCGGCGAGAGCGGCCCGATGATCGTCGTGCGGTCCGTGATCGCCGTGCCGCCGTCCGGGCCGCTCGTCAGCCAGTGCTCGAAGCGAAAGCGGGCGAGAGGCGGCCGGCACTCCGTCACGAACCTCTCGCGGGCGACCGCCTCGACGATCGAGAACCGGACGGCGCGCGCGCCGCGCGGTGCCAGTCGTCCGCGACTTCCCGCGGCGAAGGCGCCGTCCAGCTCCGCCGACTCGACGCTGGAGTCCCAGCTGGACCAGCCTCCGACGTCGCTCCACAGCCGCCACACGGTGGGGGCATCTGCCGGGGTGTTCTCACTGTGCTCGGTGCTCCACATGGCTTCCTCCCGAAAGTATGCACACATACTAACGGCTCCGGAGCTGCCCTCCTGGGACACTGTCGGTGTGCCGTCCACCCCACCCGAGGGCGAGCCGGCGCCGGCCGACGGCTCGCTCCCGTCGACGGCGCTGGAGCCGTCCGATCGCGACCTCGGGATCTACCTCCACGTGCCGTTCTGCGCGTCCCGGTGCGGCTACTGCGACTTCAACACTTACACCGCCGACGAGCTGGGCAGCGGTGCCAGCCGCCAGGACTACGTGACGGCGGCTCTGTCGGAGATCGACCTCGCCGCCAAGGTGCTGGCTCCGGTCAGCCGGCCGGTCTCCACGGTGTTCGTGGGCGGCGGCACACCCACTCTGTTGCACCCCGACGACCTGGGGCGGCTGCTGGACGCGCTGCGGGCAGCCTTCGGGCTGGCGGCCGGGGCCGAGGTGACGGTGGAGGCGAACCCCGAGTCCGTGTCCGCCGAATCCTTGAAAGCGCTGCGGGACAAGGGTTTCTCCCGCATCAGCTTCGGGATGCAGAGCGCCTCACCGACTGTGCTGCAGGTGCTCGACCGGCGGCACACTCCCGGGCGACCGCTGGAAGCCGTCGCCGAGGCCCGGGCGGCCGGCTTCGACTCAGTAACCCTGGACCTGATCTACGGCACGCCGGGGGAGTCACTGGAAGACTGGCGCCGCACGGTGGAGTCGGCGCTGAGCGCGGAGCCGGATCACCTATCGGCGTACGCGCTGATCGTCGAGGACGGGACACGGCTGGCCGCCAACGTGCGCCGGGGCGTCGTGCCGGCGCCGGACGACGACGACCTCGCGGACAAGTACCTGCTCGCCGACGAGGTGCTCAGCGCCGCCGGACTGTCCTGGTACGAGGTGAGCAACTGGGCACGACCGGGACATGCGTGCCGGCACAACCTCGCGTACTGGCGCGGGGAGAACTGGTGGGGCATCGGCCCCGGCGCGCACAGCCACGTGGGTGGGGTCCGGTGGTGGAACGTCCGGCACCCAGCGACCTACGCCCGGCGGTTGGCGGAAGGGGTCAGCCCGGCGCAGGCCCGTGAAGTGCTGAGCCCTGACGACCAGCACGTGGAGCGCGTGCTCCTGCAGCTCCGGCTGGCCGAGGGCCTGCCCGTGGACGAACTCACCCGCGACGAAGCGGTGGCGGTACCCCGGCTCGTCGCGAGCGGCCTGTTGGACGAACCAGCGATTGCCGATCGCCGGTTATGTCTCACCCAACAGGGCCGGCTGCTCGCCGACGGCGTGATCCGGGAACTGCTCAGCTGAGAAAGCGGATTGACAGCGGGTAGCGGTACGGCTCGCCCTTCCCGGCGGCCACCGCCGCCAGCACCGTCACGATGATGACGAAGATCACAAGGGCGGGTAGCAGGACGAAGCCGATGAGCACGAAGAGCAACAGCGCCGCCACGAAACTGGCGATCGTCATCGTGATGTGGAAATTCAGCGCCTCGGCGGCGTGGTGCCGCACGAACGGTGACGTGTCCTTCTTGACCAGATAGATCACCAGGGGCACCAGGATCGGCAGGCTGACGAAGGCGCTGAGGTGCCCGAGCACCGCCCAGATGGTGTCGTCACCGCTGGCGCCACCGTGAGGCTGCGGCGGCCAGCCGTACGGCTGATGCTGGCCGTACGACGGCGGCCCGTCCCAGCCCGGCGGCGGCGTGCCGTACGAACCCTGCGGGGCGCCGTACTGGTCCTGCGGGGCGCCGTACTGCGGCGGGGGCGGGGGAGCGCCGTACGAACCGGGAGGCGTGTTGTACCACCCGGGCGGTGGCTGCGGCGGTGGGCCGTCTGACGTGCCGGCTGTCTCGCTCATGGCCCACTCCTCCGATTACTCCGACCGAATTACTCCGACAGCAGGCAGTCCATCGCGGCTGACATGCCGCCCGACTGGATCGGCACGCCCGCGAGCCGCAATCCCATCTCGACGCCGCACAGGGTGCCGGCGAGCTGCAGGTCGTTGAAGTGGCCCATGTGGCCGATGCGGAACACCTTGCCGCTGAGTTTGCCGAGACCCATGCCGAGTGACATGTCGTAGCGCTCGAGGATGATCTCCCGGATCTTGTCGGCGTCGTAGCCGTCCGGAGTGCGGACCGCGGTCAGCACACTGGAGTGCTCGGCGTCGTTCTGGCACAGCAACTCAAGTCCCCAGCCGCGCACCGCCTCCCGGGTGGCGTGTGCATGCCGCTCGTGCCGGGCGAAGACCGCCGGCAGCCCCTCCTCGTCCAGGATGGCGAGCGCCTCGCGGAGCGCGTACAGCAGACCGGTGGCCGGGGTGTACGGAAAGAACCCGGACTTGTTCGCCGACAGGATGGGGCCCCAGTCCCAGTACGAGCGCGGCAGGTTGGCCGAGTGCCAGGCCGCCAGCGCCTTCTCGCTGATCGCGTTGAACCCGAGGCCCGGCGGCATCATCAGGCCCTTCTGCGACCCGGCGATCGTGACGTCGACGCCCCACTCGTCGTGCCGGAACTCGATGCAGCCGATCGCGGAGACTGAGTCCACCATGAACAGGGCGGGATGGTTCGCGGCGTCGATCGCCTCTCGGACCCGCGCCATGCTGCTGGTGACGCCGGTCGAGGTCTCGTTGTGCACCACCATGACGGCCCGGATCTGGTGGTCGGGGTCGGCGCGCAGCCGCTCCTCGATCGCGTCGGCGTCGACACCGCTGCGCCAGTCGCCGGCGATCACCTCCACCTGCAGTCCGATGCGGGTGGCCAGCCGCTCCCACAGGGCGGCGAAGTGCCCGGTCTCGTAGCAGAGCACGCGGTCGCCGGGCGAAAGCGTGTTCACCAGCGCGGCTTCCCACGCACCCGTGCCCGACGCCGGATAGATGATCACCGGGCCGCTGGTGCCGAAGACGGGCTTGACCGACTCCAGCAGTTCAACCGTCAGAGCGGCGAACTCAGGCCCTCGGTGATCGATAGTGGGTGCGGCGACGGCCCGCAGCACCCGGTCCGGAACGTTCGTCGGGCCGGGGATCTGCAGGAAGTGTCGTCCGGTGCGCATGGTCATATGGTCCCAGTTTCCCACGAGCCCCCGGCCGGGTCTCGAAGAAGGGCGGATCCGATGGTTTCGACGACCGGAATGCCGGCGCCGCCCCGAGCCGGCGAGCTGACGACCGCCCTGCGACGAGCCCTGCGCGGGCAGGTGCGTGACGATTCTTACACCCGCCACCTGTTCTCGACCGACGCGAGCATGTACGCGATCGAGCCCCTCGCGGTGGCCTTTCCCCGGGACGCGGACGACGTGGCGGCGGCCGTCGCGGTGGCCCGGAAAGCCGGCGTTCCGGTGCTGCCGCGCGGCGCAGGCACCAGCCTGGCCGGGCAGACGGTCGGCGCGGCCGTGATCCTGGATCTGTCCCGCCATATGACCGGCATCCTCGCGATCGACCCCGAGCGGCGGACCGCCCGGGTGCAGCCCGGCGTGGTGCAGGACGATCTCAACCGCGCCGCGGCGGCGCATGGGCTGGTGTTCGGCCCAGACACCTCGACCAGTAGCCGCGCCACTCTCGGTGGGATGATCGGCAACAACTCCGGCGGTAGCCGGTCGGTGCGCCTCGGCATGACCATCGACCATGTCCGCAGCCTGGACGTTGTGCTCAGCGACGCGAGCACCGCCTTGCTGGCGCCGATCGCGGCCGCTGATCTGCACCGGCGATCCGCGGGCAGCAGCCTGGAAGCCGCGCTCTACCGGGAGCTACCGGCCCTGATCACCGGCGCCGCCCGCGCTATCGCCGAGGACTACCCGCCGTACTGGCGCCGGTCCGGGGGCTACCGGCTCGACCGGCTCGCCGCCGACCTGGAAGCCGGCCGCGTGGACCTGGCGCGCTTCCTGGTGGGATCGGAGGGGACGCTGGCCACCGTCACCGAGGCGGAGGTCGACCTCGTGCCGCTGCCGGGGGCGTCGGTCATCGCCGTCGGCCACTTCGCCTCCACCGCGGCCGCGATCGCGGCGACCGACGAGGCGCTGGCGGTGGAGCCGGCCGCCGTCGAGCTGATGGACAAGGCGATCCTGGACCTGTCGCGCTCCAAGCTGGAGTACGCCTCCCTGGGCTCGATGCTGATCGGCGATCCGGGCGCCCTGCTCTACGTCACCCTCACCGGCGACACCCTGGCCGAGGCGGTGGGGCGCCTGGACCGGCTGGAGGCGGCCTGGCGGCGCGGCGGGCACGGGTACGCGGTCCTGCGCGCCGTCACACCGGCCGAGCAGGCGGCGCTGATCCGGGTTCGCAAGGCGGGGCTCGGGCTGCTGATGGCTTCCAGCGTCGGCCCCCGGCGGCCGCTCGCCTTCGTCGAGGACACCGCGGTCCCACCCGAGCACCTGGCGGAGTACACCGCCCGCTTCGCCGAGCTGCTCACGGCGCACGGCCTGTCCGCCGGCTTCTACGGCCACGCGTCCGTGGGCTGCCTGCACGTCCGCCCGTTTCTGGACCTCACCGAACCTGGCGCGGTCGCCACCATGCGTGCGGTGGCTGGCGAGGTCCAGCAGCTGTGCGCGGAGTACGGCGGCAGCAACTCCAGCGAGCACGGAGACGGCCTGGCCCGCAGTGAGTTCAACCGCGTGAGCTACGGCGACGAGCTGTATGAGGCGTTTCGGCGGGTCAAGGGGATCTTTGATCCGGACGGCCGGATGAACCCCGGCAAAATCGTGGACGCCCCCGCGATGACGGACAACCTGCGCGATCTGGCGCTCCCGCCCGCGGGCCCGCTGACCACCGTCCTCGACTTCTCCGGCGCCGGTGGGATGCGCGGTGCCGCCGACCGGTGCATGAACATCGGTGTCTGCCGCAAGAGTTCGACCGGCGTGATGTGCCCGTCCTACATGGCCACCCGCGAGGAGGAGCACTCCACCCGCGGCCGGGCGAACGCCCTGGTGCTCGCGCTGTCGACGCCCGATCCGGAGCGCTCCCTGGGCAGCGAGCGGCTGCACGAGATTCTCGACCTGTGCGTGGAGTGCAAGGCCTGCAAGAGCGAGTGCCCGCTCGGTGTCGACATGGCCGCGATGAAGAGCGAGTTCCTGCACCACTACCAGCGCGAACACGGCGTTCCGCTGCGCTCACGGGTATTCGGCGCTATCCGGTCGCTGAACCGGCTCGGCGCCGTCACCGCTCCGCTGTCGAACCTGCCGGGACGTGTTCCGCCGGTGCGCATCGCGCTCGACCGGATGCTCGGGATCACCGCCCGCCGGCCGCTGCCGCGGTTCCAGCGCGACTCGCTGCCGCGCTGGTTCGCCCGCCGCCCGGAGCCGGCCGGGCCCTTCCCCCGCGGCGAGGTGATCCTGCTCGCCGACTCCTTCACGACCTACACCGAGCCGGACGTCGGCAAGGCGGCGGTGGAGCTGCTGGAGGCGGCGGGCTGGCGGGTGACGCTGGAGGCGGGCGGCTGCTGCGGGCGCGCCGCCATCTCCAAGGGCCTGCTGGACGACGCCCGCGCGCTGGCGGAGGCGATGACCGCGCGCCTCGCGCCGGCCGCTGCCCGGGGCGTGCCGATCGTGGGGGTGGAGCCGTCCTGCGTGCTGACCCTGGCCGAGGAGCACCGCAGCCTGCAGCCGGGAAGCGAGGCGGCGGCGAGCGTCGGCAGCCGGGCGCGGCTGGTCGAGGACCTGCTGCTGGAGGCGCTCGATGACGGGTCGTTGGTGCTGAACCCAGCGAGCCCGGCGAGCGGCCAGCGCATCGTGTTCCACGGGCACTGCCACCAGAAGGCGGTGACCGGCACGGCCAAGACGGTCGAGCTGCTGCGGCGGATCCCCGGCGCCGAGGTGATCGAGCTGGATGCGGGCTGCTGCGGCATGGCTGGGTCGTTCGGTTACGAGTCCGAGCACTACGAGATCTCGATCTCCATCGGTGCGCAGCGGCTGTTTCCGGCGGTCTACGGCGAGCCGCGGAAGACCCTGCTCGCGGCGACCGGAACGTCGTGTCGGCAGCAGATCGAGCACGGCACCGGACGGCAGGCCCGGCATCCGGTGCAGCTGCTGCGGGACGCCCTGGCTGCGGAGCCGCCGCAAGTTCCCCTGGCGGCAGAGCCGCCGCAAGTTCCCCTGGCGGCAGAGCCGCCGCGGTGAGCGCTCGGAACCGCCGTCGGGGCCGACGGGTGAGCGCGGGCGGTCCGACGATCGTTACGATCGGTGACGTCGCCGGTCCCCGGCGCCGACCGGCCGCTGGAGGCTTCGCATGGACATCGTCTCGCCCGTGTCAGCGGGTCCCGTCACCGCGGCGTTCCGCAGCGCCCTTGACGTCATCGGAGAGGTCGAGCCGACGATCGCGGAGGCCATGCGCAGCGAGCTGGCCGACCAACGGTCGTCGCTCAAGCTGATCGCCAGCGAGAACTACGCCTCTCCCGCCGTCCTGCTCACCATGGGCTCGTGGCTCAGTGACAAGTACGCCGAGGGGACGGTCGGGCGGCGGTTCTACGCCGGCTGCCAGAACGTCGACACGGTCGAGCAGCTCGCGGCCGACTACGCCAAGTCGGTGTTCGGCGCCGCGCACGCCTACGTGCAGCCACATTCCGGCATCGACGCCAACCTCGTCGCCTTCTGGGCGGTGCTCGCGCACCGGATCGAGTCGCCGGCGCTGGAGAAGGCCGGCGTCCGGCACGTCAACGGTCTGACCGACGACGACTGGGCGGAGCTGCGGCGCGCGTTCGGCAACCAGCGGATGCTCGGGATGTCACTGGACGCCGGCGGGCACCTCACGCACGGCTTCCGGCCGAACATCTCGGGCAAGATGTTCGAGCAGCGCAGCTACGGCACGGACCCGGCGACCGGCCTGCTCGACTACGCCGAGGTCCGCCGGCTGGCCCACGAGTTCCGGCCGCTGATCCTGATGGCCGGCTACTCCGCATATCCGCGGCGGGTCAACTTCGCCACGATGCGCGAGATCGCCGACGAGGTCGGCGCCACGTTCGTGGTCGACATGGCCCACTTCGCCGGTCTGGTGGCCGGCAAGGTGCTCACCGGCGACTTCGACCCGGTCGCGCATGCCGACGTGGTGACCACGACAACGCACAAGTCGCTGAGGGGTCCGCGCGGCGGCATGGTGCTGTGCACGCCCGAGTACGCCGACTCGGTCGACCGCGGCTGCCCGATGGTGCTCGGTGGTCCGCTGTCGCACGTGATGGCCGCCAAGGCGGTGGCGCTGGCCGAGGCGAAGCGGCCGGAGTTCGCCCAGTACGCCCAGCAGGTCGTCGACAACGCCGTCGCGCTCGCCGAGGGTCTGACCCGTCGCGGGGCCACCCTCGTCACCGGTGGCACGGACAACCACCTCGTACTGCTGGACGTCTCCTCGTTCGGGCTGACCGGACGGCAGGCCGAGTCGGCGCTGCTGGACGCCGGCATCGTCACCAACCGCAACGCCGTGCCGCGCGACCCGAACGGTGCCTGGTACACCTCCGGCGTCCGGTTGGGCACCCCGGCGCTCACCAGCCGCGGCATGGGCACCGCCGAGATGGACCGGGTGGCGCAGCTGACCGTGGACGTGCTGAGCGCCACCGAAGCGGCGCCCGGCGACGACGGCAAGCCCTCGCCCGCTCGCTACCGGATCGCGGACGGGATCGCCGACCGCACCCGTGCCGCCGCCGCCGAACTGCTCACGGCCCACCCGCTGTATCCGGGGCTCGACCTGAGCTGAGCGTCCCCACGTTCAACCCAAGGGCGGCCGGTCAGGGTCGGGGGTCGGCTCCGCCGGACGGGTTGGTTCGGCCGGATGGGTCAACGGAACGGCGGCGCGGGCTGCCGACATAGAGCAGGACAGCGCCCGTTCGGGCCCGCGGTCTCGGTTCGGCGCATGCCCGAGCCGGTCCCGCCGGGCGTCGCGGGCACCCACCGGCTCGCGGAGTACCCATGCGCTCTCGGCTCGCGGCGATGCTTGTTGCGGCGGCGACTCTGCTACCCGCCGCTGCCGCCACCGCGCTCCCATCGGCCAACGCGGGCGAGGCCGCCACGAACGACGCCGCCACGACGGTCGAAGGTGTGGTGCGCACCCTGGCCACTGACACCGCGCCGCACGCGGCAACCGACACCGCGGACCACACCTGGACCGGCCGGTCGCAGGACGTCTACCGCCAGGTCCTGTTCACCGGAACCCGCTCGTACTTCCTGAAAGGCGCACCGGTCGCCCGCAGCGGCTACCTGCGCGTGACAGGTCGGCTCACGGGCAACACCATCGACCCGACGTCCGTGACCACTCTGCAGGCCGCGCCCGCCGGACTGGCCACCGCGACCGCCGGGGCGCCCGTGCGGGTCGGGCCCACAGGCACCACGAGGGTGCTGGTGATGCTTGCGTACTGGACCGCTCCGGACGACGTCACGCCGGCGAGCGCCGCCGCGCAGATGTTCACCGACAGCAACGGGTGGTTCCGGGATGCCTCGTATGGCGCCCTCGGCCAGAGCGGCGCCGTCACACCATGGCTGCGCATCGCCGGGCCGGCTCCCGCGACCGCCTGCTACAGCGACCACCAGAACGTCATGAACCAGGCCAAGGCGGCGGCCCGCACCGCCGGCTACGACCCCAGCGCATACACCAACCATGTCCTGTACTTCCCGTCCTGCGGCGGCGACGCGGCCGGGGTGGCTGGCTGGGCGTATGTCGGCTGGACCGGCACCTGGCTGAACGGCTACATGGACCGGCGGGTCACCGTTCACGAGCAGGGCCACAACTACGGCCTGGTGCACAGTCACTCGCGCCTGTGCAGTGGCGGCGGCCTGACCGGAAGCTGCACTTTCTCCGACTACGGCGACGACTACGACGCGATGGGCGCGTCCGGCTACGTCGGCCACTTCAGCGCACCGCAGAAGAACCTGCTGTCGTGGCTGTCCGGCGGCCGCGTCGTCGATCTGACCGCCGGTGGCAGCACCACGCTGGTGCCGATGGCCGACAACTCCACCGCCCCGCATGCGGCCTATCTCACTGTCCCCGGCAGCTCGCGGCGCTATTGGCTGGAGTACCGCCAGCGGATCGACTACGACTCCTCGTTGCCGCTGTCCGGTACCAACGGCGTGCTCGTCCACGTCACGGGGGCGGGGAGCGGCAGCGACGACAGCGGCAGCAGCCTCATCGACGTCCAGGGCGACTCGACGATCAGTGTGACGACTGCCACGCTGCGTCCGGGTAAGACCTGGATCACCCCCGAGGGCAGGCCGATCACGGTCAACTCGGCCACCGCCGCGGGGGCCAGCGTCACAATCGGCGCGGCCGCCCCGGTGGTGCTGACCGTCAGACGTGCCGGAACTGGTGCCGGCACGGTCACCAGCGCCCCGGCGGGCATCGCATGCGGGGCCACCTGCTCGGTGCCGTTCGCAGCCGGCAGTTCCGTCACGCTCACCGCGACCCCGGCGGCGGGCTCGACGTTCACCGGCTGGAACGGAGCCTGCTCCGGCACGGCGGCGCGGTGCGTGCTCCCCATGACTGTGGACCGGTCGGCGACCGCCACCTTCTCACCCATCCCGCGCGCCACACTCCATTCCGAGATGGCGAACGGAGTTGAGTTCGCCGGGTGGCGCGGCGCATCCGCCGCCGGAGCGGACGGCGGCAGCTACCGGGACGCCGACACTGCCGGCGCGACCGCCTCGTTCAGCTTCTCCGGGTCGTCGGTGAGCTGGCTCACCCGCACCGCTCCGGACGGGGGAACGGCGACGGTCTCCATCGACGGGGTCGCCAAGGGCACCGTGGACCTGTACGCCCCGGAAGCCGGCTTCGCCAGCTTCCCGTTCGCCGGGCTCACCTCCGGCGGGCACCGGATCACCGTGACGGTCGGGAGCGGCCGCAACGCCTCGGCAACCGGCGGCCGGGTGGCTGTCGACGGGTTCCGCATCGGCGCGACCACGATCCAGGACGCTGCCGTGTCGGTCGGCTACGGGTCCTGGGCCGGCGCCCGGTCCGCACGGTCAACCGGAGCCCAGCACCGGGCGAGCGCCGAGGCCGGTGCCACGGCGACCTTCGCGTTCACCGGCTCCAGCGTGGGCTGGGTGACGGCTACCGGGCCCCGCGCGGGCAAGGCACGGGTATTCATCGACGGCGTGGACCGGGGGATGGTGGACCTGTACTCCCCGACCCGGCGGCTCCGCGTGCTGAAGCCGTATGGCGGCCTTTCCGACGCCGAGCACACCATCACGATTCAGGCGCTGGGCACCCGCAATGCGGCGGCCAGCGGCGCACACGTCGCCGTCGACGGCTTCCAGGTGCTGAGCGCCCTCTAGCTGTCGCTCTCCGCGAGAGGCGGGAGCGGCGTCAGGCCTCGAGCAGCTTGCGGCTGTCGACGTCGTAGACGAAGCCGCGCACCTGGTCCTTGGTGACCAGGAACGGGTTGTGCCGGATTCGGTTCATCGACTGGCGGACGTCTGCGAACGGGTCCCGGAAGCTCTCGACGGCCCACGCCGGACGGATGCCGGTCTCCTGCTCGATCGAGTCCTTGAACGCGTCGTCGGACAGCGTCTGCAAGCCGCAGTCGGTGTGGTGGATCAGCAGAATCTCCTCCGTGCGCAGCGCCCGCTGACTGATCACCAGCGAGCGAATCACGTCGTCGGTGACCACGCCGCCGGCATTGCGCAACAGGTGTGCGTCACCGACCGCCAGACCGAGCATCTTGAACAGGTCCATCCGCGAGTCCATGCACGCCACGATGGACAGCTTCAGCCGCGGATGCCGGTCGATGTGACCTCGCTCCTGCGACCTCTCGGGGTACGACGCGGCGTTGTCCAGCAGCTGATCGATGGCGCTCACTGCCCTCGTCCTTCCCGTTCCTGGACGTACACTTGGCACTCGGATTGGCGGAGTGCCAGGGACCAAGATAGCCGGGAGGTGGCGCCGTGCTGGAGGACCGCCGGCTGGATGTGTTGCGCGCCATAGTCCAGGACTTCGTCTCCACCAATGAGCCGGTCGGGTCCAAGGCACTGGCCGAGCGGCACTCCCTCGGCGTCTCGCCGGCGACCATCCGCAACGACATGGCCGCCCTCGAAGACGAGGGCTACATCACCCAGCCGCACACCAGCGCCGGACGGGTCCCCACCGACAAGGGCTACCGGTTGTTCGTCGACCGGTTGTCGTCGGTCAAGCCGCTGTCGAACGCCGAGCAGCGGGCCATCCAGCAGTTCCTCGAGGGTGCCGTCGACCTCGACGACGTGCTCCGGCGCACCGTCCGGCTCCTGGCGTCGGTGACCCAGCAGGTGGCCGTGGTGCAGTACCCGACGCTGTCGCGCAGCTCCGTCCGTCACGTGGAGCTGGTCGCCGTCGGACCCAGCCGGCTGCTGCTGGTGCTGATCACCGACACCGGCCGGGTGGAGCAGCGGCTGGTCGACCTCGGCGTGCCGGCGGCGGAAGAGTCCGTGGCCGATCTGCGCACCCGCCTCAACCAACGGGTCGCCGGCTCGCGGCTCGCGGAGGCGTCGCACCTGATCTCCGACCTGCCCGATAGCGTCCCGCCGGACCAGCGGGACATGTGTGCCTCCGTGGTGTCCGTCATGCTGGAAACGCTGGTGGAGCGACCGGACGAGCGTGTCATGCTCGCCGGTACCGCGAACCTCACGCGTTCGACGATGGACTTTCCGCACACGATCCGCCCCGTGCTGGAGGCCTTGGAGGAGTCGGTCGTGCTGCTCCGCCTGCTGGAGGAGACGGCTGACCCGTCCACCATCAGCGTGCGGATCGGTGAGGAGAACCAGTACGAGGGCTTGCGGTCGACTTCGGTGGTCACCGTGGGATATGGGTCCGGACACCAGGCGCTGGCTGGTCTCGGGGTCCTCGGACCGACCCGGATGGACTATCCGGGCACGATGGGAGCTGTGAGAGCTGTGGCGCGGTACGTCGGTCGAATTCTGGCGGAGGCCTGATGGCCGCCGACTACTACGCGGTGCTGGGGGTCGGGCGGGACGCCAACCCCGAGGACATCAAGCGTTCCTATCGCCGGCTCGCCCGCGAGCTGCACCCGGACGTGAACAGGGCGCCGGACGCCCAGGAGCGGTTCAAGGAGGTCACCGCCGCTTACGAGGTGCTCTCCGATCCGCAGAAACGGCAGATCTTCGACCTCGGTGGTGACCCGCTGTCCGCCGGCGGTGGCATGGGCGGCGGGGCGTACGGGGGCGCCGGGTTCGGCGGCCTCGGCGACATCATGGACGCCTTCTTCGGCGGTGGCGGTGCCAGCCGCGGCCCGCGTAGCCGGGTGCGTCAGGGCGCCAACGCGTTGATCACCCTCGAGCTGGACCTGGCCGAGACCGCGTTCGGGGTGAACCGCGACATCACGATCGACACCGCCGACGTGTGCTCAACCTGCACCGGCAGCGGCTGCGCTCCGGGAACCCATCCCGAAACCTGCGCCACCTGCCGCGGCCGCGGTGAGGTGCAGTCGGTGCAGCGCTCGTTCCTCGGCCAGGTGATGACCTCACGGCCCTGCCCCGCGTGCGGCGCGACCGGTCAGACCATTCCCCGCCCGTGCGGCAAGTGCGGCGGAGAGGGGCGCGTGCGGACGCGTCGGACGCTGACCGTGAAGGTGCCGGCCGGTGTCGAGAGCGGGATGCGGCTGCGCCTGTCGGGCGAGGGTGAGGTCGGCCCAGGCGGCGGCCCACCCGGCGACCTGTATGTGGAGATCAAAGAGCGCGAGCACCCGATGTTCGTCCGCGACGGCGACGACCTGCGCTGCAAGGTCACGCTGCCGATGACGTCGGCGGCCCTTGGTACGAAGGTCACCCTCTCGACGCTCGACGGCGAGGAGATCATAGAGCTGCGGCCGGGTACCCAGCCGGGGCACATCGAGCGGCTGCGCGGCCGCGGTGTGCCGCACCTGGCGAGCGGCGGCACGGGACGCGGCGACCTGCTGGTGCACGTCGACGTCAAGGTGCCGACCCGGCTGGACGGTGAACAGGAGCGCCTGCTGCAGGAGTTCGCCCGGCTACGCGGGGAGGAGCAACCGGAGACGGCCGTCACCGGGCACGGCGGTTTCTTCTCCAAGCTGCGGGACGCGTTCAGCGGTCGGTGACCGCACCACGTTTCCTCGCGCCGGCAGCCGCCCTGGCGGCCGCTCGGGACGCTCCCGGTAGCCCGGTGGTTCTCGAAGGTGCGGAGGCGCGGCACGCCGCGGTGGTCCGCCGGCTGGCGGTGGGTGAACGGGTGGACGTCAGCGACGGCCTGGGCACCGTCGTCCAGGGCACCGTGACGGCCGTCGCGCCGGATCGGGTCGAGGTGCTGGCCGCCCGCTGGTCGATCGAGCCGGAGCCCTCGCCGCGCATCGTGGTGGTGCAGGCGCTGGCGAAGGGTGACCGCTCGGAGTTGGCCGTCGAGGTGCTCACCGAGGTCGGCGTCGACGTGATCGTCCCCTGGCAGTCCGAGCGAGCCGTGGTGCAGTGGCGCGGTGATCGGGGTGCGCGCGCGCTGGAGCGGTGGCGGTCGACGGCCCGGGAGGCTGGCAAGCAGGCCCGCCGGGCGCGCCTGCCCGTCGTCGCTGAGCTCGCGGCCACGACCGATGTGGCAGTCCTGCTGCGCGAGGCGGCGCTGGGCGTGGTGCTGCACGAGGATGCGGACCTGCCGCTGGTCGGTAGCCCCGTACCGACAGCGGGCGATGTGGTGCTGGTCGTGGGCCCGGAGGGCGGCATCTCCGACGGGGAGCTGTCAGTGCTCGGGCCGGAGCACGTCCGGCGTCTCGGGCCGCACGTGCTGCGCACGTCCACCGCCGGAGCGATAGCGGTCACGGTGGTGACGGCCTCGTCCGGGCGCTGGTAGCGCAGTTCGGCAACGCCGTGATAGAGGCACCCGAGACGAGTGCGTCGACGGGAACGTGCATGACGCCGCTGCCCTTGCCCGCGTCATGGCCCGTCGACGTGGGGGTGTACGGAGACTCGCAGTCAGGCGCATGTGCTGGCCATGGTGACAGAGGCCATGCTGAACGAGACCGAGGAATGAGGCGCGAGAATCGCCCACGACGATGTAGCGGACCGGTTCCTGGACGCCGCAGCGGCGACCGGCCGTACGCTCGGTGACCGTGCCGTTACCGTGACAAGGGTCTAGGAGGTGAGCGGGTGTGACTAACGACGACGAGGCTGAGGCGCGCTCGGCCGGAGACGCGGACGTCGTCGAGCTGGAGCTACGGCGTAACCAGCAGTCGGTGCCGCATGCCCGTCACTTCGTGGAGGACGTACTACGCCAGTGGGAGCTCCCCGAGCTCGTTGACTCCGCAGCGGTTGTCTGTAGCGAGTTGACGACGAACGCGTTGCTGCACGGGGCGCCACCCG
The DNA here is from genome assembly GCA_030773415.1 of Actinomycetota bacterium. GTDB lineage: Bacteria > Actinomycetota > Actinomycetes > JALYNC01 > JALYNC01 > JALYNC01. The sequence goes on along the minus strand of JALYNC010000160.1, from coordinate 3,352 downwards.
TGCGCCTGATGGTGCGCCGGCGGACCAACGGGATCCGGATCGAGGTCCACGACGGCCGCCGGGCCGACCCCGTCCGCGCCCGTTCGGGCGGCCTGTCGACGCAGGGCCGGGGCATGGCGATGGTCGAGATGTTGTCGGCTGATTGGGGCGTCGACGCGACAGACGCCGGAAAGTCGGTCTGGGCAGAGGTCGGTGATCAACCGGAGCCCGAAGGAACCGTGTCGGTCGAGGAACTCGAGGCGATGTGGGGCCTGGACGACGTGCTGGACGAGCGCGCCACCGACGCGCCGGCGCCCACTGACGACGCGCCGGCGCCCACTGACGCCGACGCGGCGGTGCCCACTGACGCCGACGCGGCGATGCCTGGGCGAGCGCCGTCCGCGGACCCCGTCGCGGAGCTGGCGTCGCTGGTGACCGGTGGCGGTTCGGCGCGGGGCACGCCCGAGCTGCGGGCCCGCGTGATGGTGGATCACATGTACCAGTTCGTCGGCCTGCTGAATGCAGACGGCGTCTTGATCGAGGCCAACCTCACGGCGCTCGTCGCTGGAGGCCTGCAACCGGGTGATGTGATCGGTCGCCACTTCTGGGACTGCGCCTGGTGGCAGGTCAGCCCGCGCACCGTGCGCGAGGTCAGGGACGCGGTGCGCGCGGCGCGTGCGGGGCAGGAGGTCCGCTACGACGTCGACGTCTGGGCCGGTGCAGCGGGCTCCCAGCTGGTCACCATCGACTTCAGCTGTCGCCCGCTCGTCGCCTCCGACGGGTCGGTGCCGTTTCTCGTCGTCGAGGGGCGTGACATCACCGAGAAGAAGCGCGCCGAGGTCGAACTCGCCGCGGCCGTCGAGCAACTCGAGGTCGCGAACCGGAGGCTGACCGAGCTCGACACCCTGCGGCGGGAGTTCATCGCCAACGTCAGCCACGAGCTCCGCACCCCGCTGACGATCATCCTGTCCGCCGCGGAGCGCCTGCTGGACGACGCGGCTGCCACCTCTGCGGCGCGCGAGGTGCACCGCATCAGGGACGCCGGAGCCGTCCTGCTGAAGCGGGTGAACGACCTGCTGTCGGCAGCGGCCTTGGAGCAGCAGCGGGAGATCCGGCGGCAGGACGCCGATTTGGCGGCGATGGCACGCCGGGTCGCCGCGCAGTACGAGGGGTTGATTGGCGACCGGCACCAGCACCTGCTGGTCCAGGCGGACGGGCGCTGCGTCGTCTCCGTGGACACCGACCTCATGGAGTCGCTGCTGTCGAACCTGATCGGCAACGCAGTGAAGTTCACGCCCGACGGCGGCGCAATCCGAGTGAGCGTGCAGCGGTGGGGCGAGCGCGCGCTGCTCGAGGTGGCGGATAGCGGGCCGGGCATACCGGCCGAGATGAGGTCCGCGGTTCTCGAGCCGTTCCGCCAGGTGGAGGGCAGCGCCACCCGACGGCACGAGGGCACGGGGCTCGGGCTGGCCATCGCCGCCCAGGTCGTGGCTCGCCACGGCGGGGAGATTGCCGTCGCCGAGGCGCCCGAGGGCGGCGCGCTCGTCAGCGTCACGTTGGTGTCGTCCGCCGATGACATTCCTGCCGCTGAACCGGCTGACGCCGTCACGCGTGCGGTGCGCGCCGACGTCGACGCGTTGCGAGCAGAGCTGAAGCGTCCGGCGGAGGCTGCCGACCACCCCCGCCCTTCCAGCGGCCGCCGGCGCGTGCTCGTGGCGGAGGACAACGTCGACCTCGCCGACTACCTGGTCGAGCTGCTTGAGACGCAGTACGACGTCACGCTCGCGCGCGACGGCGCGCAAGCCTACGAGGTCGCCGCCCGGATCATCCCGGACGTCATCATCACTGACATCATGATGCCCGGGCTGAGCGGGGTCGAGCTCCTTGAGCGAACGCGATCTCACCCGCGGTTGACCTCCGTGCCCGTCGTCCTGCTCACGGCCAGGGCGGACGCACGGGATCGCGTGGACGCGCTGCGCTCGGGCGCCGCGGACTACATCGTCAAACCGTTCGATCCTGCGGAGCTGCTGGCGCGGCTGCAGAACCTGCTTCGGGAGTAGGGCTGGCTCTACCTCAGGAGTGGTGCGCGTCCGAGGTGTCGATCGGCTCGTCGCCGCTCTCCGGCGCCGATCGCTCTGGGTCGCGCAGTGCCTGTGGGCGGACACCGACGCCGTGCCGGAAGGCCAGGTCTCCGCCGAGGTAGCCGCTGACGCCGACGATGCCCAGCCCGGCGGCCGCCAGCCGGCGGCCGAGTGAGCGTTGCCCGCTGCTGCGCGCCGCCCACGAGCCTAGGTACAGCGTCAACGCAACGTTGTTGAGGGCGGCATGGACGGCGGTCTCTCGCCGCGCGGCATCCCGGGTGTCGAGGTACTGCGCCAGCCCGGTGGTCGCGGCGACCACCGCGCCGGCGACTCCTACTCGAAGTGCGGCGTCCGCCGCGAGATCGTGATGGTCGCGACCGCTCAACGCCGCCCGCAGGTCGTGCCACCCGCACAGCGACCACGCGCCGACCGGAAGCGCGATGACGACGGGGTGGAGCGGATGCCCGAGCCATCTGTTGCCGTGCAGGAGCGCCGTGACCGGCCGACCGGCCGGCGTCTCCGCCGCCGAGCGAAGTGCTGCCTGCGAGGCGCTGGACGCGCGGTCGAGCACACTTCCCGGCCCTGGGAGCAACCTGTCGACGAGCGAGGCTACTTCCATGACGTCTCTCCTTCGGTGAGGCGATCGCGAGTGCTGCACGGAGGAATGGGTCGGCGACGACATACCCGTTGTACGGCGGAATTGCACCGGTGCTCCCGCCTTGCCCGGCGGACACGTCAGCCGGAGAACGTCTCGGCGGGGGAGGGGCGGGAGTTCACACCTCGTCGTTCCCCACGACCGCTTCGACGTCGGCCAATAGCCGTGAGACCGCCTCCGGGTTCGTGACGCGGTAGTACAACCGGCGGCTCGCGGGGTTGCCTGCGGTGCCCAGCATGCCCGGTGCCGCTCACCGGCGTCGCCCGCAGACACATTCCGTTGTGGTTTTACGTCGTCTCCGACGGGCACATGTTTTGGCGACCGGCGCGGTTCACGCCACTGCACGGTCCGGCGCACATCAACCACGGGCCTCGAGAGGACAACGACATGGTGGGCAACGCCGCAACCGGCTCGCACGCTCGCGAACTTCCCCAACTGCTGGCGCTGGGCTTCGGCGCCGTGTACGTACTGGTCGGCCTCATCGGCTTCCTGGTGACCGGCTTCAGCGGCTTCGCCGAGCCGAACACCGACAAGCTGCTGCTGGGCATCTTCGAGGTGAACCCGTTCCACAACGTCGCGCACCTGCTCACCGGGATGACGGGTCTGCTGCTCGGGCGCACCCTCGCGGGCGCCCGCA
>JALYNC010000159.1 GCA_030773415.1 Actinomycetota bacterium | reverse complement strand
ACGTACCTGGACGACCGGATCATCACGGTCACCTACTCCGAGCCGGCCGGTGCCGCGTCCCGCAAGCCGGTGAAGCCCGGCGCCTGAGTGGCGGCGCGTCCGACGTCCGGAACTGATGCGCCCGACCAATAAAGACGAACTGTCGGGTCGCCGGAATCCTCCCAGGGATGCACGCGGATCGTCGAGGGGTTGTTCAGCGGTGGCATGGCTGCGTCCACCCTGGTCACTCCGGCGCTCGCAGTGACGTCGAGCCCGTCGAAGGCGTCGAGCGCGTCCCAGCTGCTGGAGCGGCTGGCGCGCCGCTGACGTCGGCTGGCCGGCCGCCAGGGCTAAAAGTCGCTGGCGGCCGGCGGCCTCGCCGGGCAGCCTGCCCTGGTGATCGTTGGAGACGTGGTGTCGCTGCGGCAGGTGACCCGCGAGGAGCTGCGGCAGATCTGCGACTGGGAACAGGATCCCGATCACACGGCGACGGTGGACATCCGGCCGTCCGTCCCTCGCAACTACGACGACTGGCTGCCGGTTCGGGACGACTTCCGCTCGGAGCGAGTCGGTTTCGTGGCAGCGGGGCGGCTGCGGCAGAAACGTGTGGAGCCGGCGCCTACGCAGACGAGGTGCTGTACGGGCTGCTTGCGCCGGAGTGGCGAGCCGCACGGGGCTAGTTCGCCCCCGGTCGGCGGCACTGCATCCGATCGGCGAGAATGGGGCTAAGCGCGACACCGGTTGCCGGGCGTCGCACGACATGCGCTCGTCCTGCCCGCTCGTCGAGAGAGGCCCGTGCCCGCCGTCCGCGCACTTTCACGCGTCTCCCGCTCGGCGTCGCGTGCTGCCTTGGCCGTCGTCCTGGCGGGTTCAGCGCTGGCCGGGTGCGCGGGCAAGGAGGCGGTCGAGCCCGCCCGGGGAAACGACAAGCGCTACATCGAAGGCGCCGGCATCGAGGAGACCTTCGCTCCCGCCGACCGGCTGGCCGCCCCGGACGTCAGCGGGACGCTGCTGGACGGCGACCGGCTGAAGCTGGACTCCCTGCGCGGCAACGTGGTGGTGCTGAACTTCTGGGCGTCCTGGTGCCCACCCTGTCGCGCCGAAGCGGACGCCCTGGAGCAGGTGCATCGGGAAAACAAGGCCCGCGGGGTGGCCTTCGTCGGGGTGGCGATCAAGGACGGCAGATCAACTGCAAACTCGTTCGTCCGGGTCCACGGGGTGACCTATCCGAGCTACTACGACCAGCCCGGGCGCATTCCGCAGTCGTTCTCCCGAACGCTGCCACCGAACGCCACGCCGAGCACACTGATTCTTGACCGGTCCGGCCGGATCGCCGTACGGGTGCTGGGGCCGGTCAAGTACCGCCAGCTGCAGCAGCTGGTCGATCAGGTGGCCGCCGAGCCGGCGCCGGGAGCCGGCGCATGAGCGGCGCCGAGCTGGTGGGGCTGATTATGGACGGCTCGTTGCTGCTGGCGATGCCGCTGGCGTTCCTCGCCGGTCTGCTGTCCTTCCTGTCCCCATGCGTGCTTCCGCTGGTGCCGGGCTACCTGTCGTTCATCACGGGGCTGTCCGGTTCCTCGCCGTCCTGTGACTCGCCGTCCTTAGACGACCGTGGGGGGACGGCCAGCGATCGCGGCGCACGGCCGCTCACAGCCGCCGGCGGAGGGCCGGCCACCGCGCTGGCCGTCATGGAGGCGCCCAGGCTTCGTCCGGTGTCCCGCGGCCGGATCGCGCTCGGCAGCGTGCTGTTCGTGGCGGGCTTCTCGGCGGTATTCATCAGCGCGGGGGCGCTCTTCGGGGGTCTCGGCTGGCTGCTGCTGGAACACGCCAGGGTGATCAACGTGGTCCTCGGGATCGTCACCGTCGTGATGGGCCTGACGTTCCTCGGGGTGCTCCCGGCCCTGCAGCGTGAGGTGCGCTGGCACCGGATGCCGGTCAGCGGCCTCGCCGGCGCGCCGCTGCTCGGAGTCGCCTTCGGCGTGGGGTGGACGCCGTGCATCAGCACCACGCTGGCCGCGGTGCAGGCACTGGCCCTCAACTCCGCCAGTGCGGGGCGGGGCGCGCTGCTCAGCGCCGTCTACTGCCTCGGACTCGGGCTGCCGTTCGTGCTCAGCGGCCTGGCGCTCGACCGGGCGCTGGGCGCGTTCGCCGTCGTGCGCCGGCACTCCGCCTGGGTGATGCGCGCCGGCGGCGCCATGCTCGTCATTCTGGGGCTGCTGCTGATCACGGGCTACTGGGATCGCATCACGATCGCGATGCGCGGCCTGATCACCGGCTTCACCTTGGCGGTCTGAACGTGACGCCACCCGGCCCCTCCGCGCCCCCCACCGAACAGATTCCGGACGCGGGCGGCGAGCTCTCCACCCAGCCTGTCGCAGCACCGGCGTCGCCTTCGAACGCCGGCATCCGGCCGCTGCGGATCCTGCTGGACGCGTGGCGCCAGCTGACCTCCATGCGCACCGCGCTGCTGCTGCTGTTCCTGCTGGCGGTCGCCGCCGTGCCGGGCTCCGTGCTGCCCCAGCGCGGCCTCAATCCGCTCAAGGTCGCGGACTACTACGCCGAGCACCCGAAACTGGCGCCAGTGCTCGACCGGCTGTCGCTGTTCGACGTGTTCGCCGCCCCGTGGTTCGGGGCCGTCTACCTGCTGCTGTTCGTCAGCCTCGCGGGCTGCGTGATTCCGCGGGTCGGCCGGCACGCCGCGGCCCTGCGCGCGCGCCCGCCCCATGCCCCGCGACACCTGCGACGCCTGCCGGTCTTCGCCACCTGGGGAGTCGACGCGTCGCCGCCGGACGCCGCCGCCGCCGTCCAGCGATTCCTGGCCGGCCGCCGCTGGCGCACCGAGCTGCGGGAAGAGCCGTCCGGCGCGGTCACCGTGGCCGCCGAGAAGGGCTACGCCCGCGAGACCGGCAACCTGGTGTTCCACCTGTCCCTGCTGGTGCTGCTGGTCGGCGTCGCGATGGGCGGGCTGTACGGCTACAAGGCGACCGTGCTGGTCGAGGAGGGCGACGGGTTCTCCAACACCCTCACCTCCTACGACAACTACAAGCCTGGCCGGCTGTTCGACGAACGGCGGCTTCGGCCTTTCACCGTCCAGCTCGACCGGTTCTCCGCCACGTACCAGCCGAACGGTCAGCCGAACACGTTCAGCGCGGACGTCACCTACGAGTCGGGAGATGCGCCGGGGCAGCACCGCCAGCAAATCCGGGTCAACCACCCGCTGGAGGTCAACGGCTCGAAGGTGTACCTCATCGGCCACGGCTACGCCCCGGTTGTCCGGGTGACCGGCCGCGACGGGACCGTCGTCATGGAGGAGGCCGTGCCGTTCCTGCCGCAGGACGGCAACTTCACCTCCACCGGGGCCATCGCGGTGCCCGACGCCCGGCCCGAGCAGCTCGGCTTCACCGGATTCCTGACTCCGACCACGATCCGCACCGGCATGGGGCTCGAGTCCGGATTTCCCAGCCTGCGCAAGCCGCAGCTCACCCTGGCCGCCTACCGCGGCGACACGGGCCAGGACCGCGGCGTGCCCGCGTCGGTCTACACCCTGGACACCAGCCGGATGACCCAGATCGCCGAGAGCAAGTCCCTGGCGCCGGGGGAGACCTGGCAGCTGCCGGGCGGTGCCGGCAGCATCACCTACGTCGACACGCGGGAGTGGGCCACCTTCCAGGTCACCCGCGACCCCGGCACCGGGACGGCCCTGGCGGCGTCGGTGCTCATGGTCACCGGCCTGGTGCTCTCGCTGACCGTGCGCCGTCGCCGGGTGTGGGTCCGGGCCACCGCCCAGCCGGGGGACGGGCCCCGTCGTACTGTTGTCGCGGCCGGTGGGCTGGCACGCAGTGACGCCGGCACTTTCCCGGACGAGTTCGGCAAGCTCTCGGGCGAGCTGGCCGCAGCGGCACGAGCCGCCTCGACGCCCGATGCTGGCCCCCATCGACCGAGACCGCACCGACCGAGCCCGTCCTAATACTCGCTGGAGCGCTTGCCATGCCGACTGAACCGGGCGACTTCGGGACGCTCAGCAACAACCTCGTGTTCTTCACGGTGGTGGCGTACTCGCTCGCCATGCTCGGGTTCGCGGCCGCCCTGTCCTTCCGGCGGTCGGCGGCCGCCCGCCGCCCCGCATCGGCTGCCGCCCCGGTCCGGGTCTCCGCTGCGGCGGGCAGCCGGGTGCTGGTCGGAGCGAGCGCGGCACCGGCACCGGCACCGACACCCGCACCGACACCCGCACCGGAGGACAGCTTCGCCGGCAGCGGCCAGCCGGCGCGTCCGGCTGGTCCGGAGCACTGGGTGCAGGGCAGGCCGGCCGAGGGGCCGCCACCGGCAGCCAGTCCGAGCCGGCTGGCGCGCATCGCCGGGGGCCTGGCTCTGGCGCTCACGGTGCTCGGTTGGCTTGCGCACCTGGCAGCGATCGTTGCCCGTGGCGTCGCCGCTGACCGGCTGCCTTGGGGCAACATGTACGAGTTCAGCCTGGCGGTCTCGTTCGCTGCAGTGACCGTGTTCCTGTACCTCGTCCTGCGTCGCGGAATGTCGCACCTGGGCGTCTTCGTGATGCTCCCCGTGGTGCTCTACCTGGGTCACGCGGCGATGGTGCTGTACGTGGCACCGGGGCCGCTGATTCCGGCGCTGCAGTCCTACTGGATGAGGATCCACGTCACCGGCGCGATCGTGGCCTCCGGAGCCTTCATGATCGCAACGGTGCCCATGGTGCTGTACCTGGTCCGGCTGCGCTACGACGAGCGGACCGCCGCCGGACGGCGGACCGGCCCGTCCGCCGTGGCCCGCCTGCTGCCCTCGGCCGACGCCCTGGACGCGGCGGCCTACCGGGTGGTGGTGTTCGCCTTCCCGGTGTGGACGTTCGCGGTGATCGCCGGCGCCATCTGGGCCGAGGTCGCGTGGGGGCGGTACTGGGGCTGGGACCCCAAGGAGACCTGGTCGTTCATCACCTGGGTCGGCTACGCCTGCTACCTGCACGCCCGGTCGACGGCGGGTTGGCGGGGCAAGCGTGCCGCCTACATCGGCCTGCTGGCGTTCGTCGCGCTGCTGATTGACTACTACGGCGTGAACATGGTGGTCTCCGGGCTGCACTCGTACGCGAAGTAGCCGCACTGGGTGGTTGCGCGGTGACGGGGTTGTGCGTGACGCGCAAGAACCCGCGGCCGCACAGGCCCCTAACCCGTGACGGCCCGGCGGGGGAGCGCTCCTTCAGACGGCGCTGGGCGGAGGGGTGTCGCCCGGCAGCTGGCGGCGCAGCCACTCCAGGTACTCCGGATCGTCCTCCGGCCCCGCACCCGGAGCGGGTCGGCGGGAGCGGCGGGCCGACCCGCCCGGACCCGGCCCGGCACCCGGCTTCGGCCGGCCGAACCGGGGCCACAGCAGGCAGCCGGCGAAGTTGGTCACCGCCAGAACGAACAGCCACTGACCCTTGGTGAGCGTGCGTACCTGCGTAGCGTCGGACTTCGCCGCGTCGATCAGCGTGTAGATCCAGACACCGAGAAGGGCGCCGCCAAGGGCGATGTAGACAAAGAGCATGTCCCGGCCTCCAGGATCGAACCCTGTGGTCCGCGCAACGCGGGCGGCACTCTCCCTACCCGTTGCGGGACCGGTCCGAGTCATTGTCCCCGGTTTCGGTCCGGTTCGCCCGTCAGCTGATATCGATCACCGGCCGCTGACCAGCGCGACCGCCGATCAGGTGGGCGCGATCAACTGGGCTCAGCGGCGCGCGGCTCGGGGGCTGCCTGCAACGCGGCCCCCGCGTCTTCGCCGGCGAGCATCGAGCGCACTTCCGACTCGCGGAAGCGCCGGTGGCCGCCCGGCGTACGAATGCTGCTGATCCGGCCCGCGGCCGCCCAGCGGGTGACCGTCTTAGGGTCCACCCGGAACAGGGTGGCCACCTCGCCCGGCGTCAACAGCCGGTCGGATGCCTCCAAGGTCAACTCAGCTCCCCCATCACTTTCTAGCCCCGGCGCCGCGCCTTTCCCGCCGGGTTGTGTGCCTGGTCCGGTACGCAGGTGACGTATTGCCAGGTGAAGTCCAGTGTCGAGCGGTCTGGCCAGTTTCGGCGGCTGTTCAGCCCTTTCGTGGCCCGTAAGTTGTTGCAGGGTCACACGTCTGGCCCCTTGCCGCTGCCTCTGACGTGGGCATGCCGTCCGGTTTCGGTCCGATGCCGGCGGCCCTAGGCTGTGAAGGCCGACCGTTGCCTTGAAGGAGCCGACATTGACATCCGCGAAGCCGCCGTCGAGCGGAGTGCGGATCGTCCTCGGCTACACCGTCGCCCGGTTGCTGCTGCTCGTGGCGGTGTTCGCCGTGCTGTACGCCGTTGGCCTGCGTGGCCTGCCACTCATCGCGCTCGCCGTTCTGGGCTCCGGCGTGGTGAGTTACGTCGCGCTGGCGCCGCAACGCATCGCGATGGCGCAACTGGTGGAGAGCCGCTACGGCCCGCCCCGCCCTAACGTGCTCAAGCGCCGCATCGAGGCCGCCCAGGCTCGCGAGGACGCCGTCCTCGACGCTCAGGAGCGTGCCGCCGGGCCGCCGCCGACCACCGGCGCGAACGCGGCCGGGCCGGAGACGCGCCCGTGACCCGTGCCGGACTCGACAAGACGCCCGCCGACGTGGCCGCCATGTTCGACGCCGTCGCGCCTGGCTACGACCGCACCAACGATGTGCTGTCGCTGGGGCAGTCACGGCTCTGGCGCCGGGCGGTCGCCCGGGCCGTCGCCGCCCGCAGCGGCGAACGCGTCCTCGACCTGGCCGCCGGAACCGGCACCTCCGCCGAGCCGTTCGCCGCGGCCGGCGCCAGAGTCGTCGCCTGTGACTTCTCCCTCGGCATGCTGGACGAAGGCGCCGCGCGGTACGCCGCCCGCCGCTCCACCGCGGATGCGACCCAGGCCGTGCGGGGAGCCACCCAGGGGGCCGTCAGTTTCGTCGCAGGCGATGCCCTGTCGCTGCCCTTCGCCGACAGTTCGTTCGACGCGGTCACGATCTCGTTCGGGCTGCGCAACGTTGCCGACATCGACCAGGCGCTCGCCGAGATGCTGCGGGTCGCGCGGCCCGGTGGACGGCTGGTGGTCTGCGAGTTCAGCTCCCCGACCTGGCAGCCGTTCCGCACGATGTACAACGAGTACCTGATGCGGGCGCTACCCGTGGTCGCCCGCACGGTCTGCAGCAACCCGGAGGCGTACGTCTACCTCGCCGAGTCGATCCGGGCCTGGCCGGATCAGCGCTCGCTGGCCGCGAAGGTGGCGGCGGCGGGCTGGACCCGCGTGGGATGGCGCAACATCACGAGTGGAATCGTGGCCCTGCACACTGCCGTGGCAGGTCCCCGGCGCCCCTTTCCCGGCGTGCAGTCGGGCGCGATGCCCGGCTGAAAAACGGCCGCTGGAGGCGCCAGCGTTCGTCCGCCGTGACACCGTCCGAGGCTGGGCATAGACTGTCGGCACTGCTCGTGAATCTGTTCACAAGCGTCCCTTCGCCGAGAAACCCGGTCCTTTGAGTCTGCCTACCAGCGCCGCGCCGCCTGTTTCGCAGCGCACCGCTGAGCAGCTGCCGCACTCGCCGTTGCCCGACCCCTCGGACCCCTCCGACGTCTCCGACCTCTCCGACTTGGGAGGGGCCGCCGGCCGGGACGCCCGGACGGCCGACGTGATCGTGGTGGGTGCCGGGCCCGGTGGCTCGGCCACGGCCTACCACCTCGCGACGGCCGGGCTCGACGTCCTGCTGCTGGAGAAGTCGGCGTTCCCTCGCGAGAAGGTCTGCGGCGACGGCCTGACGCCCCGGTCCGTGCGGTCGCTCATCCGGATGGGGATCGATACCAGCGAGGACGCCGGCTGGATCCGTAACAAGGGGCTGCGGATCTACGGCGGCGGTCACCGCCTCGAGCTGCCCTGGCCGGACCTGGCGAGCTACCCGCCGTACGGGCTGGTCCGGCCGCGCCTCGATCTGGACGACCTGCTCGCCCGCCGGGCCCAGGCCGCGGGGGCGCGGCTGCTGGAGCGCACCAACGTCACCGGGCCGCTCTTCGACGCCGACGGGCGGGTCACCGGCGTGACCGCCCGCATCACGGATCCGGACGGCACCAAGGTGCCCGACGTCACCTTCCGGGCGCCCGTGGTGGTGGCTGCGGACGGCAGCTCCAGCCGGCTCGGGCTCGCCCTCGGTCTGCGCAAGCGGGACGACCGCCCGATGGGTGTGGCGATCCGGCGGTACTACACGAGCCCTCGCACCAACGACGATCACCTCGAGTCGTGGCTGGAGCTGTGGGACGGCAAGCCGCAGGAGAGCCGGCTGCTGCCGGGATACGGCTGGATCTTCGGTGTGGGCGACGGGACCGTCAACGTCGGCCTGGGCATGCTGAACACGACCAGCGCCTTTCAGCAGACCGACTACAAGGACCTGCTCGCCCGCTGGCTCGGCGCGCTTCCGCCGGAGTGGGGTTTCACCGAGGCCAACGCCACCGGTCCGGTGCGCGGGGGTGCTTTGCCGATGGGCTTCAACCGCACACCGCACTACACCCGCGGACTGTTGCTGGTCGGTGACTCCGGCGGAGCGGTGAACCCGTTCAACGGTGAGGGCATCGCGTACGCCATGGAGTCCGGCGAGATGGCCGCGGAGGTGATCGTGCAGGCGCTGGACCGCCCCGAGGGCCCATCGCGCGAGCGCGCGCTCAGCGGTTACCCCCAGGCCATGAAGGCCGCCTTCGGTGGCTACTACACTCTGGGCAGGGTCTTCGTGCAGCTGATCGCTGATCCGCGGGTGATGTCGGTCGCCACCCGGCGCGGCCTCACCCGGCCCACGCTGATGCGTTTCACGCTGAAGCTGATGGCCAACCTGACCGATCCGCGCGGCGGCGATGCCCTGGATCGGCTGATCAACGGTCTGACCCGGATCGCGCCCGCCGCATGACCGCTCCTGCGGGGAGGCCGTGGCGAAACAGACCCGCCGGGAGACCTACACTTACCGTGCTGCCGAGCACCGGGTTCCGGTCGGTCGGGCGTAGGCTTCCCGCCGGCGCGCGCAGCTCTCTCTCGCCTGGCGTCGTAACGCCGTCGCCCAGCACCGCACACGTTCCATTCCGGACCATTCCGGGAGAAGGGAGCCGGTCGTGAGCAACTCGGCGTATGTGCCGATCATTGTGCTTTTCGTGGTGGCGGCGGGCTTCGCGGTCACCAATGTGATCATGGGCGCACTTGTAGGCCCCCGCCGGTACAACCGGGCCAAGCTGGACGCCTACGAGTGCGGCATCGAGCCCACGCCGCAGGCCGTCGGTGGCGGGCACTTCCCGGTCAAGTACTACCTGACCGCGATGCTGTTCATCCTGTTCGACATCGAGATCATCTTTTTGGTCCCGTGGGCGGTCGCCTTCGACCAGCTCGGTGTGTTCGGCCTGGTGGAGATGGTGCTGTTCATCGCCACCGTCTTCATCGCGTACGCCTACGTGTGGCGCCGAGGTGGTCTCGAGTGGGACTGAGCGCCGCCTGCGCCGGAACACCACAGTCCCTGGCACGTGTGCACGTGACACACCGGTTCGTGATCCCACAGCCGTTGAACACCGCAGCCCTCCGGTAGCACGAGGAAAGAAGACATGGGTCTCGAGGAGAAGCTTCCGAGCGGCGTCCTGCTGACGTCGGTCGAGCTCGTTGCCAACTACGCCCGCAAGTCGTCGCTGTGGCCCGCCACCTTCGGCCTGGCCTGCTGCGCCATCGAGATGATGGCCACTGGCGCCGGGCGCTACGACCTGGCCCGCTTCGGCATGGAGGTCTTCCGCGCGTCGCCGCGGCAGGCGGACCTGATGATCGTCGCCGGCCGGTTGAGCCAGAAGATGGCGCCGGTGCTGCGCCAGATCTACGACCAGATGCCCGAGCCCAAGTGGGTGCTCGCCATGGGGGTCTGTGCCAGCAGCGGCGGGATGTTCAACAACTACGCGATCGTGCAGGGCGTGGACCACGTCGTGCCGGTCGACATGTACCTGCCGGGCTGCCCCCCGCGGCCCGAGATGCTGATGGACGCGATCCTGAAGATCCACGAGCAGATCCAGCACGAGCCGCTCGGCGAGCAGCGGCGGCTGGCGGCAGCCCAGGCCCGCGGAGACCTGATTCCCGGAGGTCTGGGCTGATGAAGGACTCGATGGCCGACGGCGTGCCGTCCGAGCAGCCGGTGTCCGGTCGCTCCGGCATGTTCGGGGTCACGGGCTCGGGCGACACCTCCGGATTCGGCGGGCTGGTGGTGCGCCGTCCGGCGCTGCCCTCGACGCCCAAGCCGTACGGCAGCTGGTTCGACGAGGCGACGGACGCTCTGGAGCGTGCCTACCCCGACTTCGCCGACGCGATCGAGCGGGTGATGGTGTACCGCGGCGAGCTGACCCTGTTCCTGCGCACCGAGCGGCTGCTGGAGGTTGCCAGGGTCCTGCGGGACGACCCGGCCCTGCGCTTCGAGCTGTGCTCGTCCGTCAACGGTGTTGACTACATCTCTGAGGAACGCCGGCTGCACTCGGTGGCGCACCTGACGTCGATGACCAATCGGCGCCGCATCCGCCTCGAGGTGTCCGTGCCGGTCGACGACCCGCACGTGCCGTCGCTGACGCCGATCTACCCGACGGCCAACTGGCACGAGCGGGAGACCTGGGACTTCTTCGGCATCGTCTACGACGGTCACCCGGCGCTGACCCGCATCGAGATGCCGGACGACTGGCCTGGACACCCACAACGCAAGGACTACCCGCTCGGCGGCGTCCCCGTGGAGTACAAGGGCGCGCAGGTGCCGCCCCCGGACGAGAGGCGTACGTACGCGTGAGCACCGTTTACGACCCGTATGCGGCGTCGTCGCGGGAGACGACCGAGGGCCGCATCTACACGGTCACCGGAAACGACTGGGACACCATCCTCGCCGACGGCAACGACGTCGGCGACGAGCGCATCGTCGTCAACATGGGTCCCCAGCACCCGTCCACCCACGGAGTTCTCCGGCTGGTCCTCGAGCTCGAGGGCGAGATGGTGACCGAGGCACGTGTGGTCATCGGGTACCTGCACACCGGCATCGAGAAGACCACCGAGTTCCGGAGCTGGACCCAGGCCGTCACGCTGGTGACGCGCATGGACTACCTGTCCAACTTGTTCAACGAGACGGCCTACTGCCTCGCTGTCGAGAAACTGCTGGGCATCACGGACGAGGTGCCCGAGCGGGCGACGGTGATCCGGGTCCTGTTGATGGAGCTCAACCGGATCGGCTCGCACCTGGTCACGCTCGCGACGACAGGTCTGGAGCTCGGCGCCCTGTCCGTCATGCTCTACGGCTGGCGTGAGCGCGAGCTGATCCTCGACATCCTGGAGGCGGTGACCGGCCAGCGGATGAACCACGCGTACATCCGTCCCGGCGGCCTGGCGCAGGACCTGCCGCTCGGTGCGGTGGAGAAGATCGAGGACTTCCTCAAGATCATGCCGCGCCGGATCGACGAGTACGAGGCGCTGCTGTCGGAGAACCACATCTGGCTGGCCCGGACCAAGGACATCGGCTACCTGGACCACGTCGGCTGTGTCGCCCTGGGCGTCACCGGTCCGGTGCTGCGTTCCTCGGGCCTGCCGTGGGACCTGCGTAAGGACGAGCCGTACTGCGGCTACGAGACCTACGACTTCGACGTGCCGACCAGCCGCGACTGCGACGTGTACGCCCGATACAAGATCCGCATCCAGGAGATGCGCGAGTCGCTCAAGATCGTGGAGCAGGCGCTGGACCGGCTGCGTCCCGGGCCGGTCATGGTGGCGGACAAGAAGATCGCCTGGCCGTCCCAGCTGGCGCTCGGCGGTGACGGCCTGGGCAACTCGCTGGACCACATCCGCAAGATCATGGGCACCTCGATGGAGGCGCTGATCCACCACTTCAAGCTGGTGACCGAGGGCTTCCGGGTGCCACCGGGGCAGGTGTACGTCCCGATCGAGTCCCCGCGCGGTGAGCTGGGCTACCACGTCGTCAGCGACGGTGGCACCCGGCCGTTCCGCGTGCACGTGCGGGACCCATCGTTCGTGAACCTGCAGGCGGCGCCGGCGATGTGCGAGGGCGGCCAGGTGGCCGACGTGATCGCCTCCGTGGCGAGCCTCGACCCCGTCATGGGTGGCGTGGACCGGTGAGCCGGAACGGAAGCCCGGGAAGCCGGAGCGAGCGCCCGGAGCGACGGGTGCCCATCATGTGGAAGGTGGATTCGCGGTGCCGTTGACCGAGAAGACCCGGGTCGAGGCGCGGGAGATCATCTCGCGCTACCCGAAGTCGCGTTCGGCGTTGTTGCCGATGCTGCACCTGGTGCAGTCGGAGGAGGGCTACGTCACGCCCGAGGGCATCGCGCTGTGCGCCGAGGAGCTCGGGCTGACCAAGGCCCAGGTCGGCGCGGTGGCGACCTTCTACACCATGTACAAGCGCCGCCCGGTCGGTGAGCACCTGGTGAGCGTCTGCACCAACCTGTCCTGCCAGATCCTGGGCGGCGAGGAGATCTACGCCGGGCTCTCGCAGCACCTCGGTGTCGGCCACGACCAGACCACCCAGGACGGCGCCTTCACGCTCGAGCACGCGGAGTGCCTCGCAGCCTGCGACTACGCGCCCGTGGTGACCGTCAACTACGAGTTCTTCGACTACGCCACGCCGGAGTCGGCACTGGCGACGGTGCAGGAGCTGCAGGCGGGCGGCAGCCCGATGCCGACGCGCGGCGAGAAGCTGTGCAACTTCCGGGCGATGTCCCGGCAGTTGGCCGGGTTCGTCGACGAGGGCGGCCTTGCCTCGTCCTCGCCCGGGCACCCGACGACCCGCAAGCCGGAGGACAGCCGGGGCACCGTCTCGCTCGAGGGCACGGACCTGGTGCCGGAGAACGCGGCCGAGTTCGGTGTTCCCGGCGGCGTGACCGAGTCCCTGCTCTCCGGCCAGGCGGCGGCCGCCACGTACGGCGGCACGACTCCCAACCCGGACGCCGGCGCCACCGACCCAGAGCAGGCCGGTACCTCGCAGTCGCGGACGGTCGGCACCGGCAGTGACACCGGTGCTGGCTCAGGAGCCGGCACCCGCACGCTGAATTCCCCGGCCGCCGCCGGTCACGACGACGTCTCCCAGTTCTCCGATCCGGACGCCGGCTTCGCGCCTGAAAAGGGCAACCGACGAGACAAGGACAGCACCTGATGCCGCCGACCCCAGTACTCACCAAGCGCTGGAACGAGCGCGAGCCCTGGACCCTGAAGACCTACGAGCGCACGGACGGCTACAAGGCGCTGCGCAAGGCCCTGAAGACGGAGCCGGATGCCCTCATCCAGCTGGTCAAGGACTCCGGCCTGCGGGGCCGCGGCGGGGCGGGGTTCCCCACCGGAATGAAGTGGGGCTTCATCCCCCAGGGTGACAACAAGCCGCACTACCTGGTGGTGAACGCCGACGAGGGTGAGCCGGGCACCTGCAAGGACGCCCCGCTGATGATGACCGACCCGCACTCGCTCATCGAGGGCGTGATCATCTCCTCGTTCGCCGTGCGGTCGAACCACGCGTTCATCTACCTGCGCGGCGAGCTGGTGCACGCGGGGCGCCGCCTGGAGCGGGCGATCCGCGAGGCGTACGCCGCGGGTTACCTCGGCAAGAACATCCTCGGCAGCGGCTTCGACCTCGACCTCACGCTGCACCGCGGCGCGGGGGCGTACATCTGCGGCGAGGAGACAGCGCTGCTCGACTCGCTGGAGGGCTACCGCGGCCAACCCCGGCTGCGCCCGCCGTTCCCGGCGATCGCCGGCCTGTACGCCTGCCCGACGGTGGTCAACAACGTCGAGACGATCGCGTCGGTGCCGTTCATCGTCGAGCACGGCGCCGAGTGGTTCCGCTCGATGGGTACCGAGAAGTCGCCCGGACCGAAGATCTACAGCATCTCCGGGCACGTCAACCGTCCCGGGCAGTTCGAGATGCCGCTCGGCACCACGCTGCGCGAGCTGCTCGAGTTGGCCGGCGGCATACGCAACGGCAACCGCCTCAAGGCCTGGACGCCCGGAGGCTCGTCCACCCCGCTGCTCACCGACGCCCACATCGACGTACCGATGGACTTCGAGGGCATGATCGGGGCTGGTTCGCAGCTGGGCACGACGGCGATCATGGTGATGGATCACACCGTCTGCATGGTGAAGACCTGCGTGCGGCTCACGCAGTTCTACGCCCACGAGTCCTGCGGCAAGTGCACGCCCTGCCGCGAGGGCACGTACTGGATGGTGCAGATCCTGCAGCGGCTCGAGGCCGGTGTCGGCAGTGAAGAAGACATCGCCACGCTGCTCGACACCTGCGACAACATTTTCGGCCGGTCGTTCTGCGCTCTCGGTGACGGCGCGACCAGCCCGATCATCTCTGCCATCAAGTACTTCCGCGACGAGTTCGTCGCGCACTACGAGCAGGGCCGCTGCCCGATGGGGAACTCCGTACCGGCTCTTGTTGGAGCGCACTGACTTATGACCGTCACCACGAACGCCGCCTCCGGCGGCGCCGTCGCCCCGGTAGACCTCGTCACCGTCACGATCGACGGCTTCGAGGTCCAGGTGCCGAAGGGCACGCTGATCATCCGGGCGGCGGAGATGATCGGGATCCAGATCCCGCGCTTCTGCGACCACCCGCTGCTCGACCCGGTCGGCGCCTGCCGGCAGTGCATCGTCGAGATCGAGGGGCAGTGGAAGCCGATCGCGGCCTGCACCGCCACCGTCGGCGACGGCATGGTGGTCAAGACCCAGCTGACGTCCAAGGTCGCCGAGAAGGCTCAGGCCGGCACCCTGGAGCTGCTGCTCATCAACCACCCGCTGGACTGCCCGGTCTGCGACAAGGGCGGCGAGTGCCCGCTGCAGAACCAGGCGATGACCAACGGGTACGCGGAGTCCCGCTTCCGCGACAACAAGCGCACCTACCCCAAACCGCTGGCGATCTCCAGCCAGGTGCTGCTCGACCGCGAGCGCTGCGTGCTGTGCGCGCGGTGCACGAGGTTCTCCCAGCAGATCGCCGGCGACCCGTTCATTGAGCTGTTCGAGCGGGGCGCGCTGGAGCAGGTGGCGATCTCCACCGACGAGCCGTTCGAGTCGTACTTCTCGGGCAACACCGTGCAGATCTGCCCGGTGGGTGCGCTCACCGGTGCGGCGTACCGGTTCCGGGCCCGGCCGTTCGACCTGATGTCCACACCGAGCGTGTGCGAGCACTGCGCGTCCGGCTGCTCGCTGCGTACCGACTGGCGCCGCGGCAAGGTGATGCGCCGCCTCGCCGGCGACGAGCCCGAGGTCAACGAGGAGTGGAACTGCGACAAGGGCCGCTGGGCGTTCACCTACGCCAGCGAGTCCGATCGGCTGACCACCCCGCTGGTGCGTGACTCGCAGGGTTACCTCGTCGAGGCGTCCTGGACCGATGCCCTGGTGCGGGCAGCCAGCGGGTTGCGCGCGGCCGCCGGCAGCGTCGGTGTGGTGACCGGCGGCCGCCTGACGGCTGAGGACGCCTACGCCTACGCCAAGTTCGCGCGCGTGGCTCTCGGCACGGACGACATCGACTTCCGGTCGCGGCCCCACTCGGCGGAGGAGCGCGACTTCCTGGCGGCCGAGGTGGCCGGCCGGTACCTGGAGACCACGTACGCGGACCTGGAGTCGGCGTCGACGGTGCTGCTCGTCGGGTTCGAGCCCGAGGAGGAGTCGCCCATCGTCTTCCTGCGGCTGCGCAAGGCTGCCCGTAGGAACGGGCTACGGGTGTTCTCCGTCGCTCCGTTCGCGTCCAGGGGCCTGGCCAAGGTGACCGGGTCTCTGGTGCGAACGCTGCCCGGCGCCGAGGGGCAGGCGCTGGACGCGCTGACCGCCGCCTCCGGTGGCGACCTGGCCGCATTGGCCGAGGGGCTGCGGGCACCGGGCGCCGTCATCCTCGCCGGTGAGCGCCTGGCAACCTCCCCCGGAGCGCTGTCCGCCGTCAGCCGGCTGGCCCGCGAGACCGGCGCCAAGCTGGGCTGGGTCCCCCGCCGGGCCGGCGACCGCGGTGCCGTGG
>JALYNC010000158.1 GCA_030773415.1 Actinomycetota bacterium | reverse complement strand
GTCGCGTGATGCGCGACGCGGGCCCTTCGCGTTACCGCAATGCATCGCGGAAACCATCCCCTCGTTCCCGCGCCCGGGCTACGGTTGTCGTGGGGGCACACGAGGGCGCACAGGCCAGAAGTCGGCGCAGCTGACCTGACCTAGCACCGCTGTGCGGTCAACCCTCGGACTTGCCTGAGGAGCTGTTGTGGGATCAAAGTTGCGGTCGTTCAAAGGACCGGCGGTGCGGGCGGCGCGAGAGGCGTGGTTGCAAGTCGCCATCTACGCCGTGAAGTTGCACAACGTGCTGCGCCGGCCCGACGTGTCATCAACCGAGCCAGACATCCGGTTCCTGATCCGCGAGGGCTATGGCAGAGGAGGGAACGCCAGAAGTGTTATCACCTTGGCCAACTTCCTTTCGCGACACTACCAAGTCGAGATCGCCAGTGTCGTCTGCCATGCCGACGAGCCCTTCTTCCCGGTCGCCCCGGCGGTAGGCGTAACCCCACTTGTCGACGTCCGCTCGCAGGTCCCTCAAAAGATTGCTGCTCGGCACCGACCTGACATACGGCTGTACCGGGCGGCTGTCGGTCACGGCCGCGCGCTGGCCGAGACGGTGGCCACATTGCGTTGGCTCGTCTCTGTCAGGAGCGGCGTGCTCATAACCGCTCGTGCCGACCTGACCCTACTGGCGGCACGAGTGGTGTCTCCTGAAGTCATCATCGTCGCGCAGGAACACTCACCGTTGGGCCGGAAGCGCCCTGGTACGCCCGCAGCCATGAAGCAGGGTTACGTCCGCGTGGACGCGACCGTCACATTCACACTCGCGGAGCAACGCGAGTACGAGGCGTTGTTGCACGGCGTCACAGAGGTCCGTTGCATCGCGAACCCGGTGCCGATGCCCGATCTGCCGGCGCCGCCGCTCGACGCCACACGAATCGTCGCGGCGGGACGACTTGCGCCGCAGAAGGGCTTTGATCTCCTCGTCGAAGCCTTCGAGCCACTTGCGCGACGTCATCCCGAGTGGATTCTGGAGATCTTCGGGGGCGGCCCGTTGCACGGCGTACTCGCGGAGCAGGTCAATCGTGCGGGATTGAACCGGAACGTCCTGTTGCCGGGTGCCACCCGCAACCTCGAGGCAGAGTTGGCGAGGGCCTCGATATTTGTCCTGAGCTCGCGGTGGGAGGGGTTCGGACTCGTGATCGTGGAAGCGATGAGCGTTGGGCTTCCAGTAGTCAGTTTCGACTGCCCGCACGGTCCCAGCGAGATCATCACCCACGGTCACGACGGGCTACTGGTGCCGCCGCAAGACGTTCCGGGGCTCAC
Source organism: Actinomycetota bacterium (assembly GCA_030773415.1). Taxonomy (GTDB): domain Bacteria; phylum Actinomycetota; class Actinomycetes; order JALYNC01; family JALYNC01; genus JALYNC01. The sequence continues at coordinate 12,540 of JALYNC010000158.1, read as the reverse complement.
CTCGGCCCTCGAGCGGCTGATGCTCGATCGTCCGTTGCGAAGGCAGATGGGCGCGAGCGCGCGGAACAACGCACACAGATACGACGTGGAGCGGATCGGTCCGGAATGGCTGTCGCTCCTGGCCGAGCTACGCGCCAGGCGTGCCTAGTTCCTTGCACCGACCTACCGCTTGTGCAGTCGCGGCTGCCGGGGTCGTGGACTGGACTGCCGCACCGGTGCGGCAGCGATGCCTGGTGCTGAGCGTTGCTGCGCGCTCCGGCTTCGTCATTCGTCTTCGCAATCCCCCGCCGGACACGTGTGACGAACGCCGCTACCCGATCGGTCCGACCTGGCGGCAATCGCTTCCCCGTGATCACGCCCGCTCACTTATGCTGGGTAAGTGAGGCGCTGGCTCGCGCCAGCCTTAATTCGCCCCTACCAGGGCGCTTCGCCGCCCGCTGTCGAGGAGAACCTTCCGTGCTTCCGCCACCAGTTCCGCCGTCGCCTGACGCCGTGCGGCAGAGCCGGGTCGAGGCGTGATCTTCGGAACGACTGCGGCGGTGAGCCCGGGGTCGCCGGACGGCGGCGGCCAGCTGCACGGTGGGACCGCAGACGGCGGAACGCGCACCACCGGCGGCGCCGGCGACGACCTGATGGCCGGAACGAGCGCCCCCGCGGTTGACGCCGAGGCCGACGCCGCCCCGGCCCGGGGCCCAGGTGAGGAGGACGCCCGGCTCACGGTCAGCGTGGTGATTCCCTGCCACAACTGCACTGCCGTGCTGCCCGAACAGCTCGACGCGCTCCTCGGCCAGGCTTGGCAGGACGGCGACGAGGTGCTGATCGCCGACAACGGATCGACCGACGACCTGCACGCCATCGTGGCCGGTTACCAGGATCGGCTCCCGGGGCTGCGGGTCGTCGACGCGTCCGCCCGGCGCGGTCCTGCCTTCGCCCGCAACACGGGCGCCGAGCACGCGCGCGGCGAGGCGGTGCTGTTCTGCGATGCCGACGACGTCGTGGATGCGGGATGGCTGGCCGCGATGCGCCGCGCGCTCGCAGCACACGAGTTTGTCGCCGCGGCGCTCGACCGCCGTCGCCTCAATCCGCCGTGGACCAGGCGCAATGGCGCCGACCGTTCCGAGCTCTCCGACAGCAACCCGCCGTTCCTGCCGTACGCCTTCTCCGCCGTCATGGGAGTGCGCCGTGCCACACATGTCGCGGCAGGCGGGTTTGACGAGTCGTTTGCCGACAGCTGCGAGGACCGCGACTACTGCTACCGGCTGCAGCTCGCCGGAACGCCGCTGGTGCTCGCGCCCGGCGCCCTCGTCCACTACCGCGTCCGCGACAGCTACCGTTCGATCTTTTCCAACGCCCGCCGCTACGCGCGCGGCAACGTCCAGCTGTACCGGCGCTACCGGTCACGCGGGCTGAGGAAGCACGGCACCGCGCACTCGCTAGCGAGCTGGCTGACCCTGCTGCCAAAGCTGATGCGGACGCGGGGGAAGCGTGCCGAGCTGGCGAAGTGGTGCTACCAGTTGGGCTGGCTGATCGGGCGGCTCGAGGGCAGCGTGAAGCACCGCGTCTGGGCGGTTTGAATCACTGTCCAAGCACCTTGGTTCGGCTCGTGTGACAGCACGAGCATCACTGATGTAGCTGACAGATCTTCACGGCTGAGGTCGGTTTGCTACACGAGCGACTCGCCCACGCCGGCGCCCTTCGTTCCGTCGGAAGCGGGCGCAGCCCGGACTTCGGGGATAGCTGCAGTTCCTCGGCGCGCAGGCCTCCGCACTCCCAGCTCGCCGCTACCGCCCCGTCAGGGCGGCGTGACCGCGAGGACCGTCCGCTGAGACGGCAGCCTCTGCAGTGCTGACGGATGCGGTCGACCTTGGGCGGCTGCGTCGAATTCCCCGCGAGCGATCTCGGAGATGCGACCGGACGTTACGTCACGGAGCGTAAACTAGATCTAGCGCGATCGGACATTTCGCGGTCAGCAAACACCGTCTGCTGATAGCCTGGGTCTTGCTGGGTGCATCGCTGCTCCAGGCTTACCCCGACGGCCGCTGTGGCGGGGGCCATGGCCGTTATCGTTCGGAGGGGGACCGTGTCCGTCCGCTCGCTGCGCAGTTCCGCAACTCGTGGCGTCCTGTGGTCCGCGGCACAGACGCTGGGGCATCGGCTGCTCACTGTGGCGACTTTCGTCATCCTGGCTCGTCTGCTTGAACCCAAGGCCTTCGGGTTGGTTGCGTTCGCCTCGGTAGCCATCGGCTTCTTGACGATCTTCGTGCAGCAAGGACTCCGGCCGGCATTGGTTCAAGCGCCGGAGCTGGAAAAGCGGCACTTGGACACCGCCTTCTGGATGTCCTTGGCCTTCGCAATCCTGCTGACGCTCCTCGTGGTCGTAACTGCGCCGCTGATCGCCACGCTGTTTCGCATGCCAGCGGCTGCGGACATACTCCGCGCCCTGTCGCCGGCGTTCGTGCTGTCCGCCCTTGCAACGACCCACGCGGCCATCCTGCAGCGACGTATGGCATTCAAGATCCTCGCCCTACGGCAAACAGTCGGCAACCTTGCGGGCGGGGGCATTGGTGTCGCCCTCGCATTGACCGGCGCCGGTGTGTGGGCGCTGGTTGCTCAGGTGCTGACCACGTTGGCCGTCGGCACCGTTCTTGTCTGGGTCGGCTCTCGTTGGCGGCCCGGAACCGCCGTAACGGTCAGTACGTACGTCGAGTTGCACAAATTCAGCCGGAATGTTGTCGGTGCCCAACTGGCCGCGTTCTTTTTGCGCCGGACGGACGATCTGTTCATCGGTGCTGTCCTGGGTCCGGTTGCCCTCGGCATCTACTCCGTGTCGTATCGGCTGCTGCTCGTGATGCTCGACGTCAGCATCAACACTGTCGCTCAGGTGGCACTGCCGACCTTCGCACGGATGCAGCAGGACAAGGCGCGGCTGCGCAGGGCATACTCCGCTGCCTCCAGAGCGTCGGCCGTTATCGCGCTTCCGACGTTCTGCTTCGTCATCGCGGCCGCCCCCGAAGTGATCGTCGTCGCTTTCGGCACCAAGTGGACGCCGAGCATTGAGCCGATGCGAATCCTGGCGTTGATCGGTATAGCGAACACGATCAGCAACTTCAACGGAACTGTACTGACTGCGATCGGCAAGCCGCAGCTCACCTTCCGCTACGTGTCCGTGTCGGCCGTCGCGAATGCTGTCCTGATCGCGGTCGCCGTGCCGCACGGGCTGCTCGCCGTTGCCGGCGCGGTCGTTGTCGGCCAAGCGTTCGTCGCCAGCCCGATCTCAATCCGCATGATAACTATCGAACTCGGCATGACCTACCGCCAATACTTCGGTGACTACGTTACCCCAATGGTCGCGTCCGTGGTCATGGCTGCCACGGTGGCCGGACTCCACGTCGCACTCATTGACGACGTCGGTGCTGCTGCCCGTCTTGCCATCATGGTCGTTGTCGCCATGGCTGTCTACGCGGTCGCTCTGTTCGTCCTCGACCGTCCCTTGTTGCGCGAGATGAAGGGACTACTGAGTGCTGTTGCAAGCCGTGGCCGCGGCGGGCCGATTGACGGCGATGACGTCGCGCCGGACCACCTGGCGCCCGCTCGACGCGGGGGCGACTAGGAAAGCAGCGCGTCGCCTAGCCTAGCGCTCGAACGGCTCGGCGGAACCGCCGCGGAGTCCGTCGAACGAGAGGCCAAAGGTGATTGGTGCTGCGAGTGCGCAGGCGTAGGCGCATTTCGCGGACGGGCGCTATGCCTGCATTTTTGAGCCCGCTTCGCGCCTTCCCACGACGCGGGTGCAATGCGCTGAGCAGACAACCGGCGCACGGTCACGCGGTCGTCTTCTCAAAAGCGCTGCTCGAACTCCGGCTGTCCGGGCTCGGTGCGGGACAGGATGACGAGCGCCTCCTTCATCTCCTGGGACTCTGCGCGCGTCCGCGTCGGCGTCCTCCATGCCCAGCTCGTGCCAGGCGGGGTACAGCACGGTGCCCTCGGCGGAGCCGCCTCTGAGTGCCTGATTAGGCAAGAACGCATTTCGAACGAAATCGGCCCGGGTGGCTCATGCGGGGCCATCCCCTGGGTAAGTACCACCGCGTGGGACGTTCTCTGACATTGCGCTTGCACCACCTGGCCGTCGCTGTGCTGGTCCGGGCGTTCGGCCGGCGAGGGCGGGTGGCCCGCTCCTTCACCGAGGGACCCGTCGTGTCCCTGCTGCTCCACTCGCACGGCACGGGCGGGGCGACCCGCTCGGTCTTGAGCCTGCTCGATGAGATCGCCACGCACCGTCAGGTCCACCTGGTCAGCATCGTCCGGATGCAGAAGCGGGCGGAACCGCACTTCCCCATCCCCGCCGGCCTCCGGCTGACGATCCTCGACGACAAGCGCCGCCACCGGTCCATCCTGGTGCGGGCGCTGGACAAGGTGCCGTCGGTGCTTATGCACCCCGACGACGATTTCTACCGCTGGTTCTCCCTGCGGACCGACGCGCTGCTGGTCCGGCAGATCCGGCGCGTGCGGAGCGGCGTGCTGATGACCTCGCGTCCGGCCGTGAGTGCCCTGGCCGCCCGGATCGCCCGGCCGGAGGTCACCGTGGTGATCCAGGAGCACACCCACCTCGGCGCCCTGCTCGGCGATCTTCCCGCCACCATCCCCCGCGCGTACGCGACCGCCGACGCCGTAGTGCTCCTCACCGAGCGGGACCGGGACCAGTACGCCTCCTTCCTGCACGGACCCCTCGTCACCGCGATCCCCAATATCGTGACCCGGCTCGCGGGAGAACCGGCCGACGACCGCCGCCCTGTCATCGTGGCCGCCGGCCGGCTCACCGAGCAGAAGGGCTTCGACCTGCTGATCCGGTCGTTCGCGCAGCTCGCCGGACGCTACCCGGACTGGCGGGTCGAGATCTACGGGGAAGGCGCCGCCGATCGCGACGCGCTGGCGCTGCAGATCGACGCGGCCGGGCTGAGCGGCGTCGTGACCCTCATGGGGTCCACGCAGCGCATCGGGGAAGTGCTGGCCTCATCCGCAATCTTCGCGCTCAGCTCCCGCTGGGAAGGCATGCCGATCGTCGTCCTCGAGGCCATGAGCAAGGGCGCGGCGGTCGTGGCCTTCGACTGCCCGACCGGCCCGCGGGAGTTGATCCACTCCGGCCGGGACGGCCTGCTCGTGGCCGCAGGGGACGTCGATGCCTTCGCAGCGGCACTCGAACAGGTGATGTCTGACGCCGAGCTCCGGCAACGGCTCGGCGCAGCGGCGCAGGAGACCGCCCGCGCCTACAGCCCCGACGTGGTCGGTGCGCAGTGGCTGGACCTGCTGGACCGCCTCGCCTCCGGCACGGCGGAACGCGCCTCGGGCAGGAACTGAGCTCCTGCCGGCGGGGGCGGCTTCTCTGAACGTGTTCAGGAGAGCTGTTGCGCCCTGATCGCCTCGACGTCCTCGTCGATGACCCGGCTCATGTCAGATGTCCGCCCGTGGCCGTTTTCAGTTCGCCGCGTTAACCCGAATCCAAGCTAGTCGGCGGCAGGCTGGGCGAGCACCTCGGCAAGCGCCAGTCGCCAGCGGCAGAGCGCGTCGGCGCCCACGTCGCCGAGAAGATACCGGGCGAGCTCGCGGCGATCGGCCGCCAGCGGATCGGCGGACAAGGCGCTGTGGACCACCTCGGGTAGCTGGGCGGCATCGGCGTCGATCAGGTAGGCGGCGCCGGCCGTCCGATGCGCCCGGCGAAAGCTCTCCTTGTCCGTGCCCTCCCGCACCGTCATGACATAGGGCTTCGCACTGCCCAGAAAGTCCGTCACCACCCCGGAAACGTCCGCGACGAGCAGATCCGCGGCGTCGAAGCATTCGGGGAGGCCGAGGTCGGTGACCGTCCGGTGCCCTGTCCCGGGCTGCGCCTCCTCGGCGCGATCCAGCAGTGCTCGGATCTCGGCGACGGCCTCGCGGGCTGCGGGCAGACGCTGTCCGGTGCTCGGATGCGGACGGAACAGGACCCGGACGTCCGGAAGGCTGAGCAACGTCGCGACGATCTGGCGTCCCGATCGCACAACCGAGCTGTAGTCCTCGCGCGGGACCTGCCCTTCCCACGTCGGCGCGTAGAGGACCGTGCGGACGCTGTCGCGCTTTCGCGCTGGCGTCGGGGCCGTGGCCTGCGGCCGTCCCACCACGCGCACCGGGGATGCCGCGGTGTGCACATTGGCTCGGAGGCGTTCGGCCGCCGCGGGTCCGGCCACCCAGATTTCGTCGTACACGCGAAGGAACGGCTCCACGCTCCCCGCCTTGTCGCTGTCGCCGTGACCGATGAAGATCGACCGCACTGCCGGCCGGAGCGAGTGGAGCACGGTCGTCCCGGCCGCCGCGTAGAAGGTTGCGCCCAGGGTGGGGAGTGTCAGGCCGAGCGCGTCGGCGCGCTCTGGAAGGCACACAGCGGGGGTCGAGGTGGACGCCAGCGCCTGCAGCGCGGACGGCTCCCGCAGAATGACGACCGCCGGCTGCTCGAGCTGTTCCAGGGTTCCGAGCCACATGTTCACCTGGTACATCGACCCTGCGGGCGCCCCGTGGTAGAGCGCGACCCGTGGACCGATTGCGCGGAGCGCCTCCTCGACCTGGCGCACGCGCCGCGGCGAAAGTGAGTCGCGCGCCGCCTGGCGGGCCGCGAGCACGAAGGCCGTCGACGCGGCGGCGGCGGCGAGGACAGCGACGACGACCAGGGTGCCGTCGAAACCGAGGGCGGCAACGATTGCGCTGGCCACCAGGGCCAGCTCCGTGATGGTGGCGGCTGGTCCTGCGGCGCGCAGCAGCCGGTGCGGGGCGGGCCCGGCTGGTGGCAGTGCGAGGTTGCGGACGAGGACGCGGGGCTTCGCTGCCCGGACGCGGAGAACCAGGGCGACGCTGCGGGCTCCGTGCAGAAACAGGATTCCCGCGACGAGCACCAGCAGAACAACGCCGGTGGTGCCCGCCCGGGCAATCAGCAGTGCGGCGAACACCTCGCGGAGCAGGGTGATCTCGCGCCACAGCGCGTCGGGCAGGACCGGAACCATCCGCGCCTGGCTACCCCCGCGCTGCCCGAGCCGGCGCGCGACCTCCGCGGTCGCCGGCTGCTGCAGGACGTAGGAAAGCGCCGCCGAGACGGCGAAGGCACCTGCGGCGGGTACGACGGCGGTAACGGCCATCGCGACGAACGTCGCGGCCCACAGCGCCGTGGTGACCGTGCCCAGCGCGCCGCGGCGCGGCCCGTTCGCAGTCGGCACCGTCAGCGTCCCAGCTGCGGCCGCGGCCGTGAGCCAGCCTGGTGAGCGTAGCGGCGCAGTAGGGGAGCGCTGGGGACGTCGACGAGCAGCCGATGGAGCGGTGCCAGCTTGGTTTGCCACTGCTGGTCTGGGGAGATGGCGACGGCCCCGGACCGAAAGCGCACCGGGCTGCCCCCCCGCGTGTCCGTCCGGTCGAGGTGGGCCGTCCGGTCCCGAACCGCGTGAGCGCGCCGGGTCTGCACCCCGGTCAGCAAGCCGCTCATCAGCCGGCGTGGTCGTACGCCGCGGTGACCTCGCCGTACAACTCCACCTCTACCAATGACCGGGCGATCTGCTCGGCCTCGTCGCGATCATCGCCAGCGCCCGTACCGCTCATCGGATCCACCCGGCGGACGTCAAAAACCTGCCCCGTCACGTCGCTCAGCAGCACGTTCAGCGACGTGAGAGCTACGACTCGGGAACTGAGGAGGGTGTCGGCGGGCTCGTCGCCGAAAGCGCGAGTGCGCATGGGCGTCGCGGTCCGCTCCGGATTGATGCACGACACGCGCACCCCGAGCGGTGCCCACTCGTCGGCCAGCGCCTGCGTCAGGTTCACGACGGCCGCCTTGCAGGACGAGTAGAGGCTGTAGCCGGCGCGGCCCCGGGTGTACGAACTCGACGTGAACAGTAAGAGGTGCCCCTTGGTCTGTCGCAGGTAAGCGGCGGACTCGCGGGCTATGAGCACCGGTGCGACGTAGTTGACTCCGATCGCCTCGTCCAGCGTGGCGTCGTCGGTGTCCGCGAGAGAACCGGTATGCAGCACTCCTGCGGTGTTGACGACGAAATCAATGCGACCCGTCTGTTGCTGCACGGTCGACAATGCGGCTGCGACATCGGCGGCCCGTTCGACATGGGTACCGGTCAGCGTCCTGCTGAATGCGAAGACGTCTGCGCCGAGTTGGCGCAGCAGCTCGGCGAGGTCGCCACCGATTCCGTAGCCGCCCCCGAAGATGACCGCCGTCCGACCCCGCAGCTCTTCGACGTAATGCTCCCGCTTGAGCGAGCGTTGCAACGGGGTGGAAGCCAGCTGGAAGAGTTTGTCGGCCACGAACAGGTCGACCGGATGCGTAACTTTCATGTTTTGCTCGGACCCCTCAACGACCTTGATCGGGACGTCGGGGAGGTAGCGCAGCACCACGCCGCAGTCGTCCGTCGCCGCGAAGTGCGGGTCCTGCTCCGCGAGTTCATACGCTCGCCGAATCGTGCTCAGCCGGAAGCCCTGGGGGGTCTGGCCGCGCCGCAGCCGGCTGCGGTCGGGGATGCTGGTGATGACGTCACCGTCGACTTCGATGACCGTGTCGGCAGACGCAATGGCGACATCGACGGCGTCGTACTGCCGCAGAGCGTTGACGCACTCCCGCACGATGCGGCCGCTGACCAACGGCCGGACCGCGTCGTGGAACAGCACGAGACCGTCCTCGTCACCTAGTGCTGCCAGCGCCCGAGCCGTGGACTCACTCCGCGTGGACCCACCCTCGAGGACATCGGAGACCTTGCCGTAGCGTCCTGCCTCGACCAGCCGCTCGACATCGTCGGTGAAACCCGGCGTCATCATCACGATGATCTGGTCAATCTCGGGAGCGCGCTGGAACACGTCGAGGGTGTGCTCGAGGATCGTCTTCCCGGCCACCTTGATCAGCTGCTTCGGAACCGACAGTCCGACACGGCTGCCGGTCCCGCCAGCCAGTAGAACGGCCACCGTTCGCGGCGACGATTCGCGCCCCATACCGCTCCCCTTCACAAGATCGACCCCGGATGCCGACCATGCGGAGCAGATCGAGTTTCTCATGGGGTCGTGGAGCCCGTTGGGGTTTCCGGGGTTCGAGGTGACGACCCCACGTCGATCGCTGCGACAGGTGGACGGGCGGACGGGGTCTCGCCTACTTGCACACGGATGGCCTCAGTGACCGCGGCACCGAAGCGATCAACATGTTGACTGACAGGGGCAGCCGGTGCTGGTGATGGTCTCCGGCTGCTCGCGGTAGGAGCGCCGCGATCTGCGAGCACAGGGCGCAGCGAACGCCCGGACCCGACGGCTGCGGAGCGGAGGCTGGCCGACTACACCGCGTTCGGGGCCTCGGCGAGACCGCGTTCGGGGCCTCGACGAGCAGGTCGCGTGATGGCTGGCGCCAGAACCGGCCCGGACACCCACCGCCGTGAAGCCCGAGATGGGGCCAGCTACTCCCCGCCCATGAGCGTGGTGTCGAGCCCAGCGCCGCGAGGCCGCGTCGGGCCGGATCAGGACGCGGCGCGGATGGGGTGACCTTCCTCCTCTGTGGTGATCTTGAGGCGTTCGCTCTCGGACAGCCCGCCCCACACGCCGTACGGCTCGCGAGCGCGCAGCGCGTGTTCGCGGCAGTGGGCGATCACAGGACAGGTGGCGCAGAGCGCCTTCGCCGCGCTCTCCCGATTCGCCCGGGAGGGGCCGCGCTCGCCCTCGGGGTGGAAGAAGACGCTGGGGTCGGCGCCACGGCAGGCGCCGAGGAGCTGCCACTCCCACAGATCGGCGTTCGGGCCAGGGAGCCGCCGAATGTCGGTCACGAGATTTCCCTTCGCTTGGGAGCCGACCGAGTGCACGGGAGGGCTCTTGTCACAACATACCGCGCCAGAGGTTGTTCAACTGTGCTTCTGGGGCGCTTCAAGCCGGCGCCACCGCCTTCCGTCCCAACCACCGCCCGTCCTCCCCGGATGCGCCGCATGCAAGATCGGCGCATCATGTCGTTCCGGGCGCTGTCGCCGTCCCTCGAGGTGCAGAGGGGGTCCAGTGGACGAACCGACGTACACCGTTGCTGCGGTGGCTCGTCGGCTCGGCGTCGCGCCTGCCACGCTACGTACGTGGGACAGGCGCTACGGGATTGGCCCGAACGGACGTTCATCGGGCACGCACCGGCGATACACGGCCAACGACGTCGCGCGGCTGGAGACGATGCACGGGCTCGTCCTTGATGGGGTGACCCCGGCGGACGCCGCCCGATTGGCCCTCGGGGGAGTTCTTCCGTCGCGAACTCCGGCTCACGAGGTACAACTCCGCGGCGCATGGCCGCGTTCCCAGCCGGATGTTGCGGAGTCGAACGGAAGAACGGCTGCTGTCCGTGGCTCCGGAGGCCAGGTGCTGGCGGTTCCCGGCGCTGACGCCGCGGTCCGCGGCCTCGGCCGCGCCGCGATGGCGCTGGACGGGACGGCGGTCACCGCCCTGCTGACCGAGGCCCTCGAGCGCGACGGCGTCCTGGTGACCTACGAGCGCCTGATGCGCCCCGTGCTCGTCGCGATCGGCGACCGCTGGTCGTTGACCGGTCAGGGCGTCGAGGTGGAGCACCTGCTGTCGGAGTGCATCGCGGCGGTGATGCGTGCCCGCACGGTGGCGGGCCCTACCGGCCCGCGACTCGCGCTGCTGGCATGCGCCGACCGAGAGCTGCACAGCGTGCCACTGCAGGTCCTCGGCGGCGCGCTTGCCGATCTCGGGATCGCATCGCGGCTGCTCGGCGCCGCCGTTCCACCCGACGCGCTGACGGCGGCTGTGCGGCGGATCGGCCCCGCCGCGCTGTTCGTCTGGTCACAGCTGGCCGAAACAGGTAGTCCGGAGCAGCTGCAGCAGCTGCCCCGCACGCGCCCGCGGGTCACGGTTCTCGTCGGTGGAGCCGGGTGGGTCGTCGAGCGCCTACCGCCGGCCGTCGTGTTCTGCCCGGATCTGCGCAGCGCCGTCGCCCGAATCGGGTCCGCGACGGGAGCCGGCGGCAGCATGCCGCCCGGTTCGTGAGCACGATCGCTCCGCTGAACGACCGCCCGTCCGCTCCGCGGGACGACCGCCCGTCCGCCCTCCGCCGGACGGAGCAGATGGAATTCCGCAATTGGGCTCACGTCGGTTACTCAGCGTGCCGAGAAAGTACTCGTCAGATCTCCCTACTGGATGGGTACACCACCGATGACGACCGTACTGATCTGCGACGACCACCGGGTGGTCCGCGAGGGGCTGCGACGTGCCCTGTCGTCGGTGCCTGGTGTCTCGCGAGTCGAGGTGGCGTCCAACGGCGAGGAAGCCCTCCACAAGTTCGAGTTCGAGCGCCCCGACCTGGTGCTGATGGACGTGCAGATGCCCGGCATGGGCGGTCTGGAGGCGACCCGCCAGCTGGTGCGCCGCCATCCGGAGGCCAACATCGTTATGCTGACCGTCGCGGCCGACCGCGATGCCGTCGGGCTGGCGTTCTCGGGCGGCGCCCGCGGCTATCTGGCCAAGGACGTGTCCCGCGAGCAGCTGTGCGCAGCGGTGGCGTCGGCCATCGCCGTGGACGAGCTCATCCCGGCCACCCACCGCCAGCGCCCGATGCCGGAGTTCGGAACTCCGCCCTCGCTCACCGAGCGTGAGATGCAGGTGCTGCGCGGCATGAGCCAGGGCAAGAGCAACGGCATGATCGGCCGGGAGCTCTACCTGTCGGAGGACACTGTCAAGACCCACGCCCGCCGGCTCTTCCGCAAGCTGAAGGTGAACGACCGGGCGCAGGCCGTCGCGCTGGGATTCCGATACGGACTGGTGCGCTGACCGGTTGTGATTCCCAGAGATACTTGGCGAATCCGGGGTCTGTCTGGCGAACGATCTCGAGGGCGTTCGGTGGCGCCCCGAGACTGGGGAACGGGCGTCTAGATGACGACTTTGGGTGACAAGGCGCTGCTGCGCCGCGTGCTCGCTGGTGTTCTGATCGTGGAAGCGATCTACTTCACCGGCTTGACGGTGCTGTTCGCGCGCTGGGCACAAGCGTTCATTGCTTTCGACCAAGGTGAGCTTGGGGCAGGGGACGGTGCTGCGGCGTTGACGGCAGCCATAGGGTTCTCCGTCGTAGGATTTCTCGCTTTTTCGGCCGTTGGGCTTTGGAGAAACTGGGTGACCGCTGGTGGACGGCGGCGCCTGGCGCTCCGGGCTTCATTGCTGGCTGTGGCCGGGCTTCACGTCGTTGCCGCTGGAATGGCCGTCACCTGACGATCTGCAGGGATCGGTGAAGGTCGTAGGGATCGGTGAAGGTCATCCGGTCACCTGGGTTGTCACGGCCGCTGCCCCGGCGTGACCCTGGCGGACGAGAAGACCGGACGTCCGGACTCGGGTGCGCTACTGCTCGCTTCTACTAGCTACCGGCCGCTAGCTACCGGCCGCTCCGTCGGCAGGACGGCGACATCAGTCGGTGGTGGGCGCCAAGCCCAGCTGACCGTTGATTCCGGAGGATAAGTCGACTGCGTACGCCCGTTCCGCGGATTCCGGCGGGCTCTGCAGCGAGAGAGT
>JALYNC010000157.1 GCA_030773415.1 Actinomycetota bacterium | reverse complement strand
CACCGCGGCTGAACGTTCCCCCGGAGTCGGCGGAGTGGACCAGCGCACCGTCGGTGACCACGAGAAGCTCGATCGCCTTGTCCGCGCCGCGGGCAGCTCCGAGCGCCTGCGGCGGACCGCCGGCATTGCCACGCGCAACCCAGGTCCGGCCACCGTCATCGCTGATCGCGGCTGTGCCGTCGGGAGTGACGCCGGTGACGGTGGTGGCGTCCACCCAGTCCACGATCATCAGGAGCGGCGCACCGGCCACCGCCCGCCAAGTCCTCCCGGCGTCCTCAGAGCGAACCAGACCGGATTGGCTCGTCGCGACGACGACGGCGCCGTCTGGTGAGGCCGCCAGGGAGTACGGCCCGACCGGCGCGGAAAGCGGCCGCCAGCTCCTGCCGTCTCGAGTTGCCACCAATTGGCCGTCGTATCCGACGACGCCGGTGCCGGACGCCGTGAGGGCGTGGAAGTCGGATTGTCCTTGGCGTGACAGCGCCTTCCAGCTCCGCCCACCGTCCCGGGACTCGATCAGTCCGACCGGGTTGGGTAGGTCGACACCGGGCCCGGGATGCCCCGAGGCGTAGAAGTGGTCAGCGCCGGCGACCGTGAAGCCCATCAGGTCCAGGACCGGGCCGACCCGCCGGTAGCCGGACGACTCGTGCCGGAACAGTCCGTCGTGCGTTGCCAGGTAGACCCGCCCGTCACCGGCGTTACGGGCCACGCCGTGCACATGAGCACTCGGCAGCGCCGCACCGGCGTGCCCCGCAGCGCCCTCGGGATGATCACCCGGCTGCGAAGTTCCGGGCGGCGATGCGGCGGCTACCCGCTCACGGCCACCGTCTTGTTGCTGACCACATCCTGCTCCGGTGACGACAAGAAACACGGCCGCCAGCGCCGCCGGCAGCCGCGCGCGCACGGCGCGGGCCGAGCTAGGCCTCACGCGTCGCCACCTGTCGCCAATACCTGCATCACCTGACTGCGTCAGTCCCGCGTGAGCTTGCGGTAGGTGACGCGATGCGGGCGGGCGGCCTCGGCGCCGAGCCGTGCGACCTTGTTCGCCTCGTAGTCGGCGTAGTTCCCTTCGAACCACACCACCTGCGAGTCACCTTCGAACGCGAGCATGTGCGTGGCGATCCGGTCCAGAAACCACCGGTCGTGGCTGATCACGACGGCACAGCCCGGGAACGAGACGAGCGCGTCCTCCAGCGACCGCAGCGTGTCGACGTCAAGGTCGTTCGTCGGCTCGTCCAGCAGTAGGACGTTTCCGCCGTGCTTCAGCGTCAGCGCGAGGTTCAGGCGGTTGCGCTCACCACCGGACAGGACGCCGACCGGCTTCTGCTGGTCCGGGCCCTTGAACCCGAAGGCCCCCACGTACGCGCGGCTGGGCATCTCGCGGCTGCCCACCTTGATGTGGTCCAGGCCGTCCGACACGGTTTCCCAGACGTTCTTCTTCGGGTCCAGGCCCGCGCGCGACTGGTCGACATAAGAGGTGACGACGGTCTCGCCGACCCGCAGCTCGCCGCTGTCGGGCTTCTCCTCACCGTTGATCATGCGGAACAGCGTCGTCTTGCCGGCTCCGTTGGCTCCGATGATTCCGACGATGCCGCCGCGCGGCAGGTCGAATGACAGATCTTCCACGAGCAGCCGGTCCCCGTAGCCCTTGGACAGGCCCTTGGCCTCGATCACCACGTTGCCCAGCCGGGGGCCGGGCGGAATCTGGATCTCGTCGAAGTCCAGCGCCGCCGCGGCGCGCTCCGCCTCGGCCGCCAGCTCCTCGTAGCGGTTCAGCCGTGCCTTGCCCTTCGCCTGACGTCCCTTGGCGTTCGAGCGCACCCACTCCAGCTCACGCTCGAGCATCTTGCGGCGGTTGGCGTCCTTCTGACCCTCGACTTTCATGCGGGTCGCCTTGGTGTCGAGGTACGTCGAGTAGTTGCCCTCGTACGGGAAGGCGCGGCCGCGGTCCAGCTCGAGGATCCAGCCGGCCACGTTGTCCAGGAAGTACCGGTCGTGGGTGACGGCGAGCACGGCGCCCGCGTACTGCGCCAGGTGACGCTCGAGCCAGTCGACGCTCTCGGCGTCCAGGTGGTTGGTGGGCTCATCCAGGAGCAGCAGGTCGGGCTGCAACATGAGCAGCTTGCACAGGGCTACCCGGCGCCGCTCGCCTCCCGACAGCTTGGTGACGTCCGCGTCGCCCGGTGGCAGCCGGAGCGCGTCCATCGCCATGTCGATCTGGTTCTCGAGCTCCCACCCGTTGACGTGGTCGATCTTCTCCATGACGTCGCCCTGCTCGGCGAGCAACACATCGAAGTCGGCGTCCGGCGCGCCCATCTTCTCGTTGATCTCCTCGAAGCGGAGCAGCAGCTCGCGAGTGGCCGCCACACCCTCCTCGACGTTGCCCCGGACGTCCTTGTCCTGGTTGAGCTGCGGCTCCTGCATCAAAATCCCGACCGACGCGCCGGGCGCCAGGAACGCGTCCCCGTTCGACGGGGCGTCCAGGCCCGCCATGATCTTCAGCACGGACGACTTTCCGGCCCCATTGGGCCCGACGACGCCGATCTTCGCGCCGGGCAGGAACGACAGCGTGACGTTGTCGAGGATGACCTTGTCGCCGTGCGCCTTGCGCACGTTGCGCATCGTGTAGATGTACTGCGCCATGTCGCTGGAGTGTCCCGTCACGTGTCGGTTGGTCGGACCGGGCGAGCGAGCGCATCGGGTCCGAAGCAGCGGGTCCAGCATGCCCGCCGTCCGCGTCGGGCTCAAACCAGGGGCAACGGGCTAGTGCCCCACAACGGCATGAATCGGACAGCCTGGGCCATTCGGGCTAGCCCGTAGTGCCCATGCGCGGGTAACGCCACGGGTCATTTATCGGCCGTTGGTCCCCGCCGGCGTTCAGGACCAGCCCGTAGGTGTCGTTGCAGAACTCGAGAAGCGACGCCGGAATCCCGGCACGCGAGCCCGAGACACCTGTGAGGCCCCGAGTGCTTGCCGACATCGCCCGTTCGACTTCGCTGCTGAGGACCGGCGCCATCGCCGCCCTCACCGCACTGAGCCTCCCGCTCGCCGGCGGCGCAGCGGTCGCGGCACCGGTCGCCGCGCACCGAGCGGTCATCGACCCGGGTCTGGAGCTCGCGGGGTCGGCCCCCTCGCGCGTCATCGTGACGGCGGCTGCAGGGCAGACGGCCACCGCTTCCCGGTTGGTTCGCGCCGCGGGCGGCAGGGTCGGAGCGGCCCTGCCGCTGGTGTCCGGATTCGCCGCGACGGTGCCCGCCGACCGGATCGCCGAACTCGGGTCGCAGACGGCCATCACCGCGGTGACCGCGGACCGCCAGGGGCAGACGACGGCAGCCGGTTTCAATGCGGCCACCACCGCCTCCGCCTTCGTGCGCACCACCAAGGCGGCGACGGCCTGGGCGTCCGGCAACTACGGCGCCGGCGTTGGCGTCGCGGTGCTCGACACCGGCGTCTCGGACATGAACGACTTCGGAGCCGGATCGCGCATCGTGCACGGGCCGGACCTGTCCGGTGAGGGCACCACCATCGACTCCTACGGCCACGGCACCGTCATGGCGGGCGTCATCGCCGGCGACGGCACCGACTCGGCGACCCGGATCGGCGGCGCGCACCTCGGAATGGCGCCCGCGGCACGGATCGTCGCCGTCAAGGTGGCCGGGCGCAACGGCGCCGCCGACGTGTCCACGATGCTCCAGGCAATGCACTGGGTCGCGGCCTACAAGGACCAGTACAACATCCGGGTGGTGAACCTGGCGTGGGGAGTTCCGTCCACCCAGAACCCCGCGGTCGACCCCATCAACTACGCGGTTCAGCGGCTGTGGAAGTCGGGCATCCTGGTCGTCGTGGCCGCCGGCAACACCGGTGACACGGCCTCGCGGGCGGTACTGAAGCCCGCCGACGACCCCACGGTCCTCACGGTCGGCGCCGTCGATGACAAGGGCACCATCACCCCGACCGACGACGCGGTGGCCACCTGGTCCTCGCGCGGAATCACGCCGGCCGGCGTCCGCAAGCCCGACGTGGTGGCACCCGGCGCGGGCATCGTGGCCACCCGCTCCCACGGCTCAGCCATTGCGGCCAGCTACCCCGGCGCGCTGCGCGCCCCCAGCTACATCCGCGGGTCGGGCACCTCTCACGCGGCGTCGGTGACCTCAGGCGCGGCGGCGCTGCTGCTGGCGGCGCGTCCGGCGCTCACTCCGGACCAGGTCAAGAAGGTCCTGATGGGCACCGCAACCCCTGTCACCGCATCTCCGCTGCTGGCCCAGGGCCGTGGCCGGATCGACGTAGCGTCCGCGCTGCTGGCCCCCGCCGGCCCGGCTTACAGGCAGCCGGCCAGCGGAACCGGCCGCGGATCGATCGAGGCCAGCCGCGGCGGCGTGCACGTTGTGGCCGACTGCGCCGGAACCTCCACCCTGATCACCGGCGAGATCGACGTCCGCTGTGAGCCATGGGACGCGGCCGCCTGGACGGGTAGCTCATGGACCGGCAGCTCATGGACCGGCAGCTCATGGACCGGTAGCTCCTGGACCGGTAGCTCCTGGACCGGCAGCTCCTGGACCGGCGGCAAGTGGACCGGCAGCAGCTGGGCCGGGTCGTCCTGGACGGGCAAGCAGTGGGCCGGTTCGTCATGGACGGGCAAGCAGTGGGCCGGTTCGTCGTGGAGCGGCAGCAGCTGGTCCGGAAAGCAGTGGGCCGGGAAGCAGTGGGCAGCCAAGCAGTGGGCCGCCAAGCAGTGGGCCTGACCCACCGCTTCGACAACCCCCATTCCTAGCGGTGCATTGCACCTTCTCTGCTCGGCAGTCGGCGGGAGTCCTCAATTGAGGCTCCCGCTGATTGGTGCACCATGGTCCGGTTTGGCTACCGATGGTGAACTCGTAGGCACATACTGCTGTCATGCCGGAGGCCGCCACGCGTGACCCGAGGTCCCCGGGGCGTCCCCGATCCGCCGCGGCCGTCACGGTGGTGATCCGGATCGTGGGTGGGGCCGGGTTGCTCTGCTTGGTCGGTGCCATCGGGACAGCGGCCCGCAACGACGTCCCGGACCCCTGGCGTTTGCTCGCCGCCGCCGTGGTGGTCGCTCTCGGCACAGCCAACCTGTTGCATGTCCGGACGGGGCACAACTCGGAGGCCTTTACGTTCGGGGAGGTCGCCCTCGCTGTGGCGGTGGTGCTGGCGCCGACGTCGTGGGTGCTGCTGCTCATGGGGCTGTGCTCGGTCGCCGTCAACGCCGCCCAGGGCATGTCCTGGCGAAAGGTCTGGTTCAACGCGGCCAACCATGCAGTGGGGGTCGCTGTCGCCGCTCTGGTCCTGCACGGACTGGGGGCCACGCCCGACACGGGGCCCCTCACTGCCCGGGACATCGGCGTCGTGGGTCTGGCGGTGCTCGCCTTTGCCGGCTGGAACACCGCGAGCGTGTCGGTGGTCGTCGCGTTGAGCTCCGGCGCTCCATTCCGGGACGTGTTCGGTACCAGCGCGAGACTGGCCCTCCTCGTGACGCTGGGCAACACCGCCCTCGGCTTGGCCATCCTGGCCCTGTTCGCCTGGGAGCCGAAGGCTCTCGTGCTGCTGCCGCCCGTGGTGCTGACGCTGTACGGCACCTACCGCGGATACCTGCTGGCGGTGCAGGACCGTGACACCTGGCGACAGCTGGAGGCCGCCAGCAACGAGCTCAGCTCCCTGGACGAGGCAGCGCTCGCCGATGCGGTGCTGAGCCGGGCCACGTCACTGTTCCGGGCCGACTGGGTGGAGCTCGACCTGACTGAGAGCCACGGGGTGCCCGGCCGGCTGTACCGGCGCGACCTTCAGGACGCCGTCCCGGACCGGGGATATGCGACGTTGGTATCCCCGAATTCCCTGCAGGCACCGGACGCTCGGCCGTTCGTCATCGAGTCCCAGGGCACTGACCGGATCGATTGTGCGGCCATGTCACTGCGCGGGGCGTCCGGGGAGCAGCTGGGTGGGCTCCGGCTGGGCTTCCTCGGCCCGGTCAAGCTGACGCGGCGGGAGTTCCGCGTGCTCACCGCCTTCGCCCACTCCGTGGCGACCGCCGTGGTCAACGCCCGCCTGTACGAGCAGATGCGCCAGGAGGCCCAGCGCAAGGCCTTCGAGGCCGGGCACGACGTGCTCACCGGCCTGGCGAACCGGCGGCTACTACTCGAGAACCTGGC
>JALYNC010000156.1 GCA_030773415.1 Actinomycetota bacterium | reverse complement strand
GCCGGCATCGTCGGCCCGCGGTGCGGCGGCAAGCCCGGCGACAGCGAAGTCGACTACCGCGAAGGCTGCGAAGCCGAGCACCGCCAGGCCGAGCACGGCGAGAGCCACCACGAGCGAGGCGAGCGCCAAGACCGGCACCGACGGCGCCAGCACCGCGTACCCGAACGCCGGCAGGGCCAGCACCACAAAGGCCAGCACGGCCAAGGCCAGCACCACCAAGGCAAGCACCACCAAGGCCAGCACGGCCAAGGCCAGCACCACCAAGGCGAGCGATGCGAGCAGTGCCAAGGCAGCGACGGCCAAGGCAGCGACGGCCAAGGCGGCGACGGGCAAGGCGGCAACGAAGGCCACAGCTGCCACAGCGGCGACGGCGGCGACGGACGGTGCGGCAAAGGCCAAGCCGGCAACAGCCAAGGCCGCAACAGCGAAGGCGGGGACCACCAAGGGCGCAGCCACCAAGGCCGGCAAGGCGGCCGGTTCCGCCGAGACCGCCGGCGCATCCCGTTCCGCCTCCAAGGGTGGCGGCAGCAAGGCAACTTCCGCGAACAGTGCCCCGGCCGGTAAGGGCACGGGCAAGAGTTCGGCGAAGAAGCCGGCGGGTGCGGCGTCCGGTCGCGGCAAGCGCTCCTGAACTCCGGCTCGAGCCACCGGTTCTGATGACCGCCTCGGCACCGGCGGGCTCGGGGTCCGGCCACCGTTCGGGCTGGCCGAGGCGCGCCGCCGCGTCCG
The DNA here is from genome assembly GCA_030773415.1 of Actinomycetota bacterium. GTDB lineage: Bacteria > Actinomycetota > Actinomycetes > JALYNC01 > JALYNC01 > JALYNC01. Next base: position 6,340 of record JALYNC010000156.1, on the reverse strand, counting down.
CTTTCTGACTTGCCGGGGTCCTAGAAGGTGGCCAGCGTGAGCGCGGTGATTGTCGGCGTCCCCTCGACATCCCGGGTGTCCCCGGTGGTCTGAATCCGGACCCGCTGACCCGAGCGCAACAGGCGCAGCCCGGACGCGGCGAACACGTCCCCGGAGAACGGGAGCGCTCTGCCGTCGTCCAGCAGGACGTCGCCGTCGCCGGTTGCCATCGAGAAGTTGCGTACGGTCGCCTGCACGGCTGGCACGATAGTCCGTGGCGCAGAACAGGCCGGCGGAGCGGCGCGCTCGACACCGCCTGCCCGACAGGTGAGACTCTGGCCGGTACGCGCCGCGCGGGCGGCGCTGATCTGGAGCGCCCGAAGGGGGACCGGTGCAGCGACGTGGCAGGCCGTGGCCTCCGCCGGTGGAGTCGGCAGCGTCAGCGGCCGTCAGGCCCGCCGCATGGGGCCGGACGTGAGCCGGGTCGCCGTCTTCGGCGGTGGATCGTGGGGGACGGCCTTCGCCAACATCCTCGCCGAGGCGGGCAACACCGCCACCATCTGGGCGCGGCGTCCGGAGCTCGCCGAGACGATCAACAGCAGGCACGAGAACCCGGACTACCTGCCGGGCATCAACCTGCATCCGTCCGTCACCGCGACCAGTGATTTCGCGGTAGCCCTGGACGGCGCCGGCATCGTCGTGCTGGCGATACCGTCCCAGTCGCTGCGGGACAACCTGTCGACCTGGGCCCCCGCCCTGCCGCCGGACGCGCTGCTGCTCAGCCTCATGAAAGGGATCGAGCTCGGCAGCAGCAAGCGGATGAGCGAGGTGATCCGCGAGGTCGGCGACGTGCCGGAGGAGCGCGTGGCCGTGCTGTCCGGGCCGAACCTCGCGCGTGAGATCGCGCATCGCCAGCCAGCCGCCTCCGTGATCGCGTGTGCCGACGAACGGGCCGCCGTCCGGCTGCAGGAGGCATGCATGACGGCGTACTTCCGGCCGTACACCAACACCGACGTGGTCGGCACCGAGCTGGGTGGTGCCGTGAAGAACGTCATCGCCATCGCGTGCGGCATGGCCGAGGGGATGGGGTTCGGTGACAACACCAAAGCCTCCCTCATCACCCGTGGGCTGACCGAGACCACCCGTCTGGGTGACAGCGTTGGTGCCCGGCCGCTGACCTTCATGGGGCTCGCCGGGCTGGGCGACCTCGTCGCCACCTGTACGTCGCCGCTGTCGCGCAACCGGACCCTGGGCGAGAAGCTCGGCCGGGGACTGAGCCTGAAGGAGGTCCAGCGCAACACCCGCACCGTGGCCGAGGGTGTCTCGTCATCCCGGTCCGTGCTCGATCTGGCGCGTAAGCACGACATCGACATGCCGATCACCGAGGGCGTGGTGTCGGTCGTGCACGACGGACTCGCCCCCACCGAGATGGTCCGCCGGTTCATGTCGCGGGAGGCGCGGCCCGAGGCGCACGACGCGTGAGCGCCACGCCGGAACCGCCCCCGCTCCACCGCGGGGAGAACACACGTGCGGTGCATCTGCCCGAGCCGCCGCCCGTGCCGCAGCGGCCGCTGGGCCTGCCGGTCCACCGCACGGCCGGCTTCGAGTTCTCCTCGGCCGCCGAGTTCGGTGAGGTGCTGGACGGAACCCGTCCGGGGTTCAGCTACAGCCGGGTGGACAACCCCACCGCCGCTGCCTTCGCCGCCGCGGTCGCCGCCCTGGAGGGCGCGAACGTCGGCGCCGAGATCGTCGGCGAGCCCTTTGCCTCCGGGCAGGCGGCCACCAGCACCTTGCTGCTGGGGCTCACCCGCGCCGGCGGGCACGTCGTCGCGCAGCGCGAGCTGTTCGGGGGCACGTACTCGCTGTTGCGCCGGTTAGAAGCCTTCGGCGTGGCGGTCGAGTTCGTCGACGGTAGCGACCCGGCGGCCGTGGGCGCCGCCCTGCGGCCCGAGACCTGCCTGCTCTGGGTGGAGACCCTGGCCAATCCGACCATGTCGGTTGCCAACCTCCCGGCGCTGGCCGCGGCCGCACGTCAGGCCGGCGTTCCGCTGATCGTGGACTCCACCTTCGCCTCGCCGGCGGTGTGCCGGCCGCTGGAGCACGGCGCGGATCTGGTGATGCACTCCGCCACCAAGTACCTGGGTGGCCACAGCGACGTGACGGGCGGGGTGGTCGTCGGGCGCCCCGAGCTGCTCGCTCCCGTCCGCGCGGCGCGGGTGGATCTGGGCGGTTCCCTGGCCCCGGACGAGGCGTTCCTGCTGCGCCGCGGGCTGAGCACCCTGCCGCTACGGGTGGCCCGACACTGCGCGTCCGCGCTGGCTTTCGCCGAGGCCATCTCCGGCCACCCCCGCGTTACCCGGGTGGACTACCCGGGCCTGAGCACCCATCGTGACCACGAGCTGGCGGGGCGGCTGTTCACCTCGGCCCGCTACGGCGGCGTGGTCACGCTCAGCGTGGCCGGCGGGCGGGCCGCCGGGCAGGCGCTGTGCGACGGGTTGCGGCTGGTGCGCAACGCCAGCTCGCTGGGCGGCGTCCACAGCGTGGTCAGCCACGTGGCGTCGACCACGCACCGCCAGCTGGACGACGCCGCCCTAGCCGCCGCCGGGATTGACCCGTCCGCCGTGCGCGTCTCCATCGGTCTCGAGGATGCCGACGACCTCATCGCCGACGTTCGGCAGGCGCTGGACGCCCTGCCCGACTTCACGCACTGACGCGGACGGCGCCCATGACCGGCACCGCCGGGCGGAACGCCAGCGGGCGCGGTTGCGGCGCAGGCGGGGCAACTGTCGGTAGTGTCGCCGCGTGACGTCCAAGGTCCGGCTCGCCATTCTGTTCGGCGGGCGCAGCAGCGAGCACGCCATCTCCTGTGTGTCGGCCGGCAGCGTGCTGGAGGCGGTCGACCGGGAGCGGTACGACGTCCTGGCGATCGGGATCACCCCGCAGGGGCGCTGGGTGCTGGCTCCGGACGATCCCAAGAAGCTGGCCATCAGCGGTCAGGAGCTGCCCGTGGTGGACCCGTCGGGCGATGCCGTGGCGCTGCCCGGGGACCCCACGGTCGGCGGTGTGGTGCCGCTGGGCGCTGGCTCGGTGTCCCGGGCGCTGAGCGCGGTTGACGTCGTCTTTCCGCTGCTGCACGGGCCCTTCGGCGAGGACGGCACGGTCCAGGGGCTGCTCGAGCTCGCGGGCGTGCCCTACGTGGGGTCCGGAGTGCTGGCCAGTGCCGCGGCGATGGACAAGGAGTACATGAAGCTCCTGCTCGCTGCCCGCGGGCTGCCGATGGGCAGGTACGTGGTGGTGCGGCCGGGGGAGAGCGACTACCGGGAGCGCGTGGCCGAGCTCGGCCTGCCGCTCTTCGTGAAGCCGGCGAGGGCTGGCTCCAGCATGGGCATCTCCAAGGTGTCGGACCACGACGACCTGGCTCGGGCGGTGGACGTCGCCCGGGCGCACGATCCCAAGGTCGTGATTGAGGCCGCGGTTCCGGGCCGGGAGATCGAGTGCGGAGTGCTCGGTGCCGGCCCCGGCGAGCCAGCGCAGGCGAGCCTGCCCGCCGAGATCCACCTGGTCGGCGAGCACGAGTTCTACGACTTCGAGGCCAAGTACCTCGAGGAGGCGACGTCGTTCGACGTGCCGGCGCTGCTGCCTGCGGAGGTGACCGCCGAGGTCCAGCGCCTGGCCGTGCAGGCCTACACGGCGCTCGAGTGCGCCGGGCTGGCCCGGGTCGACTTCTTCCTCACCCTGGACGGCCGGCTGCTGGTCAACGAGGTCAACACGATGCCGGGTTTCACGCCGACGTCGATGTTTCCGCGGATGTGGGCAGCGTCGGGGGTGGAGTACGGCACGCTGATCGACCGGCTGGTCCAAGCCGCGCTGGCTCGGGGGATCGGGCTGCGCTGAGCTCAGCTGGAGAAGTGTGCCGGTGTCGCCGTCGTCGCCGCCGTTAGCGTGAACCTGCCGCACCTCACCGACAACGGGACCAGCCGGAAAACCACTGGCACGGTGGTCTACGCCGACTACCCAGCCGGCCGACATTGCCGTCCAGCCGCTGCAGAGCGGCGGCGTGCAGTCCCGAGCAACCCAGCGTCGCCCGCCGGCAGCCACCACGCCGCTGATCCTGATGCCGGGCTGCGGGTGGGCTGCGGCAGTGGGCCGCTGACCATCCCCGGCGCAGGTTCCGCGGGGCGTATCACGACGCGCGCGGCCAGGGGTGGGCGGTGAACCACAAGAAGGTCCAGCGGTTGTGGCGTGAGGACGGGCTGCGGGTGCCGCAGCGGCGGCGACGCAACAGGACCGGTGTCAGCACCACAGTGACCCTGCCTACCGCGGCCGCTCCGAACCCAGTGTGGGCAGTGGATTTCCAGTTCGACGCAACGATGGCCGACCCATTTCGATGGTCGACGAACACACCCGGAAGTGCCTCGGCGGCCTCGTCGAACGCAACATCACCGGCCGGGACTTGATCGACGAACTCGACAGGATCGCCGCGACACGCGGCGGGCCGGCCGTGCTGCGCTGGAACAACGGCCCGGAACTTGCGTGCGCGGCGATGGCCGCCTGGGCCCGGCAGCGAGTCGGGCTGCACTTCATTCCACCCGGCCAGCCGTGGCGCAACGGCTACATCGAATCGTTCAACAGCCGGGTCCGCGACGAATGCCTCAACATCAGCATTCTGGTCACTCGCCCAGGCCCGCGTGGTCATCAGCGACTGGAAACAGGACGACAACCACCACCGGCGGCACAGCTCACTGGGCTACCAGCCACCCGCCGTCTACGCTGCCAGCTGCACCCACCGATCATGATCGACTCTCACAACACGTGGACCATTTCTCGGGGTCCGGCCATGAGCGCGTCGTAGCTATGCCGGGTCTTACGAGGCCGCTGAGCTGCCGGGCTCCTCTTCGGCTCGTGCACGCCTCACCGGGGGCTTGTGAGACTCTTCGCGCCGCATCGCATATCAGGTTGCCCTGCCATCCGGGTGGGCGACCGGGAGGAGTTCGGCACTTGGCTCGCGACCTGGTCATCGCACGCGTCGGCCGCAACTCTCTGCACCGCTCATGGGTCGATGAGGGCAAGCCCCGCGGCTGGGACCTGTACCTGTGCCCCTTCCAGGAGATCCCGCCGCAGACGGGCCTGGACTGCACCGTCGGGGAGGTGATTCCCGGCCCGAAGTGGACGGGCCTGCGCACGCTGCTCAACGAGTGGGACGGCTGGCGCGACTACGACCACGTCTGGCTGCCCGACGACGACATCCTGGCGAGCCAGGACACGATCAGCGGGATGTTCCAGGCCGCTCGCGCCCTGCGGTTCAGGCTGTTCACGCCGGCGCTGCACGAGCACTCGCACTACGGCCACTACATCATCATGCGGAACCGCAACTTCTTCGCCCGCCGCGTCGGCTTCGTGGAGATCATGGTCCCCGGCTTCAGCCGCCCGGTGCTGGAGCAGCTGCTCGACACCCTGGACGAGTCGACGACCGGCTGGGGGTGGGGTCTCGACCCGCTCTGGGCCAAGCTCCTCGACTACCAAGGCCTCGGCATCATGGACGGGGTCCCGGTCCTGCACACGCGGCCGGTTGGGACGCTGCGCGATGCCGACCTGCACCGTCGTCTGAGCGAGGAGAACGACAAGATCCTGGCGGCCCACCAGTGCCCCTCGCAGATGGTGACGTTTGCTGGGATCGGCCCGCACCTGCAGGACATGGCGCTCAGTCCGGACGAGCTGCTGGTGAAGCTCGTGCAGGGATGGGACTACCTGTTCGAGAGGGACCCGAGGCTGCTGCGCTGGATCGGCGAGCACCAGGCGCCCTTCTTCACCTGGCCGGCCTATCCCGTCCTGGGTGCCCCCACGAGCCCGCCGACGTGGCCGGGCCTGCCCGATGCGTAGGGCCGCCGGGGTTGCTCGGTGAGCATCTCCCGCAGCTCAGCGGCGTAGCCCGCAGCCGGGGTCACGGGCTCGGCGCTCGCGTACGACACCCTCGCCGAGGACTACGCGCGCCGGCGCGGCGCGGCGCAACTTCAGCGCGCAGGGATGCCCCGAGCGGCCGGCCACCCCTGCAGGTCACCGCGACGCAGCCCACGACCGATACGTTGCCTGTCGTGGTGCTTGATAGCAGGCCCAAGGAACGGGACGCCGACGTGCAGCACCACGGCGAGCCGCACCTCCCGCAGCACAAGCAAGCCCCTCCTCAGGCGAGCGGAGCGACAGCCGAGCAGGACGTGTGGCTGGCGCTCGAGCTCATCGTCGAGCGCGTCGCCCGACTGGTGCTCCACGCGTACTCCCTGGCCGAGCGCATGGACCAGCTGGACAGCACCCCGGGCCGCGACGAGCGACAAGCGCGGCTCGGCAACTGCATAGAACTGGGTCG
>JALYNC010000155.1 GCA_030773415.1 Actinomycetota bacterium | reverse complement strand
ATGCGGCACCGCGCCGCCGAGCTCGGCGGGTCCGTGGAGGTGGCGAGCGGCGATCGGGGCACGACGGTCGTCGCGACCGTTCCGCTCTCCCGGGATCCCGCATGAGCGCCGTCCGGGTCGTGATCGCCGACGACCACCCGATGTTCCGGTACGGCTTGCGCGCGGTGCTCGACTCCGCCGAAGAGGTCGAGGTGGTCGGCGAGGCGGCGGACGGAGCCGAGCTGCTCGCCGTCGCCGAGCGCACCGCGCCGGACGTCGTCATCACCGACCTGGCCATGCCAACCCTCGACGGACCGTGCGCCACGAGGCGCCTGCTGGAGCGCCAGCCCGGCCGTCCTCATCCTCACCATGCATGAGGACGACGAGGTGCTGTTCGCCGCGCTGCGGGCCGGCGCGCGGGGTTACCTGCTCAAGGGGGTCGACCGGGACGAGATCGTGCGGGCCGTGTTGGGCGTCGCCGCCGCCGAGGCGGTCTACGGGCCCGCCGTCGCGCGCCGCATCGTCGACTTCTTCACCGGCTCTCAGCGCTCCTACAGCGCCCAGATCCTTCCCGAACTCACGGAGCGGGAGCGCGAGGTGCTCGACCTCGTCGCCGCCGGCAATGGGAACCACGAGATCGCTCGCCGCCTGGTGCTGTCGGAGAAGACGGTCCGCAACCACGTCTCCTCGATACTGCTGAAGCTGCAGGTGCCGAACCGGGCGACGGCGGTCGCACGCGCCCGGGATGCCGGGCTGGGGCGCACCGTGTCCTAGCTCGTCAGCGGCTCAGCTGGCCAGCGCCCAAAGCAGAGGGGATGCGGTTGGGGTCGGGGGTCGGCCGGGCGCTAAGGCCCCGGGCGAAGCCGGTCGACGTACCGGCAACGGCCCACCACGTTCCACGACAGGACAGACATGACCGTGTGTGCGTCCCTCCGCCCCCGCCTTATCGGGCTGGTGATCCTGGCATCCCTCACGGGGGCAGCCGCGGCACCGTCCCTGCCGGCCGGACCGGCGCGTGCGGCCGAGGTGGGGCCGGTCCCGGCCTACGCCAGGGGCGCCACCCTGGGCGTCGTCAGCACGGCGGACGGCGTCACGATCTACGGCCGGGCGCCCGGCGGCGACGTGGTCCGGGCGACGCACTCCGCGGGAGCGCTGAGTGCCGCAACCAGCCTTGGTGGGGCGGTCGTCGGCGGTGTTTCTGCCAGCCAGTCCGCCAACGGCGACGTCGTTGCCGTACGCGGAACCAACAGCGCCATCTACGTCAAGCAGGGAACGGGTGCGTGGACCGGCCTGGGTGGAGTTGCGAGCAGCCGGCCCTCCGTCGTCGAGGAGGGCCCCGGCCGGCTGAGGATCTTCGTCCGCGGCAGCAACGGCGCCCTCTACACCAACGCCTTCTCGGCCGGCGTCTGGAGCGGGTGGCTGAACCTCGGCGGGGTGCTGGCCGAGGGCAGCGGACCGGCAGCGGCCGTACCGGGCGTCAACGCTGCGGATGTGTTCGTCCAGGGGGCGAACCGGCAGCTCTACACGCGGTCGCTGCGGAACGGGGCCTGGAGCAGCTGGCTCTCACTGGGCGGGATGCTGCAGGGTGACGTGGCTGCCGTCTCGCCCGCACCCGGCCACGTTCTGGCCTTTGTCCGTGCCGCCGACAACGCCCTCTACAGCCGTGGCCGCGTCGGCGATACCTGGGGAGGCTGGCGCAACCTCGGCGGCGTGCTCACGAGCAGCCCGGCCGCCGGGGCGGAGCCGGGCAGCGGCCGAGTTGACGTCGTGGTCGAGGGCGTTCCGGCGCTGTACCGGCTGTCATGGCAGTCAGGCGAGTGGACCGGCTTCTCACGCGTGGGCTCGGCGTATCCCGCCCCGGCCTTCACCGGCTCCATCTCCCGGGTGACCGCCGGACAACTGCCCTACTCCTACCGCGCCGGCTGTCCCGTTCCGGTCAGCTCCCTGCGGCTGCTCACCGTGACCCATCACGGCTTCGACGGCGGGGTGCACTCCGGCCAGCTGGTGGTACATGCGGACGTGGCCCCTGCTGTGCTGCGCATCTTCTCCCGCCTCTACAGCGCGCGCTTCCCGATCCAGCGCATCCAGCTGGTGGACGCGTATGGCGGCAGCGACGACGCCTCCATGGCTGCGAACAACACCTCGGCGTTCAACTGCCGGAAGCTGACCGGCGGCACCAGCTGGTCACAGCACTCGTACGGCCGCGCAGTGGACGTCAATCCCGTGCAGAACCCGTACGTCAGCGGAACGACCGTCCTGCCGCCGGCCGGAGCCCCGTACGCGACGCGCAGCCCGTACCGCACCGGCATGGTGCTGGACGGCAGTGCTGCCCTGCGGGCTTTTACCGCTGAGGGTTGGAAGTGGGGCGGGCACTACACCAGCTTCAAGGACTGGCAGCACTTCAGCACGACCGGACTCTGACCGCCCGGAAGCTGTCGGCTCACGGCGGTCAGCGGGCGGCAGACACCGGCGTCCTGGTGGGTTCGGCGTCCTGGTGGGTTCGGCGTCTGGGTGGGTTCGGCCGTGTTGGTGGGCTCGGTTGTGGCGGTGGGCTCCACGGGCGCCGCCGGCCTGCGCGAGCTCGCCTGACTTCACCGCAGGTAGCACCGCGGCGCGTTCTGGTCGGCGTCGAGCGCCATCCCGTGGCAAGGTCCGACCAGGACGCCGCTCACGCTCGCCGGACCACCACTGACGGAGGCAGGCATGTCGGACCGCGTTGCTGACATCTGGGGCCCTCGGACGCCGCACGCGAACGGAACGGTGTGGCCCGCGCGGGTCGACCTGCACCTGGAACCGGGCATCGCCGAGGGCGACGTGGACCGCTGGGTGCAGTCGGCGTGCGTGCTGTGCAGCAACGGCTGTGGCTGCGACGTTGCCGTCAAGGACGGGCGCATGGTGGGCGTCCGGGGGCGCGCGACGGATGTGGTGAACCACGGCCGGCTGGGGCCGAAAGGCCTCTACGGCAGCACCGCCTGGTCGCATTCGCCGGACCGGCTGACGCGCCCGCTGGTCCGCGATAACGGACGCCTTGTCGAGAGCGACTGGGAGACGGCGATGGGCCGGATCACCGAGGTCTCCCGGCGGCTGCTCGAGGAGAAGGGACCGCTCTCCCACGGCTTTTACACGACCGGGCAACTGTTCCTCGAGGAGTACTACACCCTCGGGGTGATCGGAAAGGCCGGCATCGGCACACCGCACATGGACGGCAACACCCGGCTGTGCACGGCGACGAGCGCTGCCGCGTTCAAGGAGTCATTCGGCGCGGACGGGCAGCCGGGGTCCTACACCGACATCGAGCACGCCGACGCCATCTTCCTGTTCGGCCACAACATGGCCGAGACGCAGACGGTGCTGTGGATGCGGATCCTCGACCGCACCCATGCGGACGACCCGCCGACCGTCGTGTGCGTCGACCCGCGCCGGACCAAAGTCGCCGAGGAAGCCGAACGCACCGGCGGCGTGCACCTGGCACCACGCGTCGGCACCAATCTCGCCCTGATGAACGCGCTCACCCGCGAGCTGTTCACCAACGGTTGGGTCGACGAGGAGTGGGTGCAGGCGCACACGGTCGGTCGGAAGGCCCTGCAGGCCCTGGTCGCGCCGTACACACCCGAGGAGGCCGGGCGGATCTGCGGCATCGAGCCGGATGACATCCGCCGCGCCGCCCGAATCTTCGGCCAGAGCGACCGGGTGCTTTCCACTGTGCTGCAGGGTTTCTACCAGTCGCACCAGGCGACCGCCGCCTCCGTCGCCGTGCACAACCTGCACCTGCTGCGCGGCCTGATCGGCAAGCCCGGCTGCGGCATCCTGCAGATGAACGGGCAGCCGACCGCGCAGAACACCCGGGAGTGCGGCGCCGACGGCGATCTGCCCGGGTTCCGCAACTGGGACAACGCCGACCATGTCGCGGAGCTCGCGCGGCTCTGGAACGTCGACCCGCTGCAGATCCCGCACTGGGCGCCGCCGACGCACGCGATGCAGATCTTCCGGTACGCCGAGCAGGGCTCGATCGGGCTGCTCTGGATCTCCGCCACCAACCCGGCGGTGTCCATGCCGGAATCGGCGCGGATCCGCCGCATCATCGCCGGCGACCAGTGCTTCACCGTCGTGCAGGACATGTTCTTGACCGAGACGGCGCAGCTCGCCGACGTGGTGCTTCCCGCGGCGGCGTGGGGGGAGAAGACCGGGACGTTCACGAACGTCAACCGCACCGTCCACCTCTCGGAAAAGGCGGTGGAGCCGCCGGGCGAGGCGAGGTCGGACCTCGACATCTTCCTCATGTACGCCGACGCCATGGGTTTTCGGGACAAGGACGGCGGGCCCGTGGTTCCGTGGCGCACTCCGGAGCAGGCGTTCGACGCCTGGCGGGAGTGCACCCGCGGCCGGCCGTGCGACTACACCGGGCTCAGTTACGCGAAACTGCGCGGCCCGACCGGCATCCCCTGGCCCTGCAACGACGAGGCGCCGGACGGCACCGACCGGCTCTACACCGACCCGGTCTTCCCCACCAGCTACGAGCAGTGCGAGACCTACGGCCACGACCTGCTGACCGGCGCCGCTGTCACACCGCAGGAGTATCAGGCGATTCGCCCTGCGGGGCGGGCGTTTCTCAAGGGCTGCGAATACGTGCCGCCGCACGAGGAGCCGAGCGAGGAATTCCCGCTTCGGTACACCACCGGCCGCACCGTCTACCACTTCCACACCCGCACGAAGACCGGCCGTTCCCGCTCGCTGCACGACGCGGCGCCCGACGCGTGGGTGGAGCTGTCCGGCGCTGACGCCAGGCGGCTCGGCATCGCAGAAGGCGACGTGGTCCGCGTCGAATCGCCCCGCGGCGCCATTCAGGTCCGGGCTCGGATCGGGCAGGTGATGGAGGGCGCGGTGTTCGCCCCGTTCCACTACGGCTCGTGGGACCTGGACGAGGTGTCGCCTGGGCAGGACCGCCGTGCGGCAAACGAGTTGACCATGACGATCTGGGATCCGGTGTCGAAACAGCCGTACTTCAAGACGGCGGCCTGCCGCGTGACGAAGGTCCGCGACGGCGACGGGCCGTCGCCGGCACCCACCACGACGGCGTCGCAGCCGGCCGTCGCCGGCGTCCCGTCCACGGCCGGTGGCGAGCCGACCACCTCCCGGATTCTGAGCCACACGCCCGACTACCCGAACGACCCGTCGGCAGGCACCGCGACCCCGGCACCCACCACCACACTGAGCGGGGAAGCGCAATGAGCGGCACGCGCATGGCGACCTACGTCGGCTTGCTGCACCGCAGCGAGCAGACGCTCGCCGATTCGTTCCGCAGCGTCGCGGAGGGCCACGCGGCCGAGGTCGACGTGTTCCACACCTGCCACACGCTGGCGAAGATGAGCGACGACCACTTGCGACTGCTCGCGCCGATCGCCGCCCGCTACGGCGAAGAGCAGTCGGGCGACGACGTCGAGGAACCGGAACGGCTGCATGCCAGCGGTCTCGCGGAGACACGGAAAGGGGCCGTCGGACTGCTGCGGGACCTGCAGGACCTCCACCTCCTCGGCACGCTCTGCCAGACGACGTGGACCGTCGTCGGTCAGGGGGCCCAGGGGCTGCGCGACAGCGAGCTTCTGCATGCGGCCGAGCAAGCGAACGCGAGCACGTCCCGGCAGTTGTCGTGGCTCAACACGCGGATGAAGGTGGCCGCGCCGCAGGCTCTTCTCATAGCGCCGTGACGTTGCAGGTAACCGGTGTTGGCCCTTCGGTGGGTCAGCTAGCGGCGGGAAGCAGACCCGCCAGCTCGCTTAGGGACGCCGCCGTGAAGTCCGGTGCGGTCGCGTAACTGGGGTATGGGGCGCCCGATCGGTCGAGCCAGGCGGTTGCGAGCCCGGCGCGCGCCGCCCCGTCGATGTCCCATGGATGCACGGCAACCAGCAGCATCTCCGCCATCGCGACCCCGCAGGTGCGCGCGGCGTACTCGTAGGCCCCGCGACCGGGCTTCCACACGCCGGCATCTTCGACCGACAGCAGCCGCTGGAAGTCACCGGAAATCCCCGCGCGGTCGAACACCGCCCTCGACACGTCGACCGACCCGTTGGTCAGGGCCACCACGCGTAGCCCTGCGCTGCGCAGCGCCCGCACACCGTCCGGAACGTCGTCGTGCACGCCGAGTTCGCGCAGGCCGGCTAGAACGTGACCCACGCCGCCGTCGACATCACCCACCTGCGCCTCGGTCAGTACCGCGCGCAACGCGGACGAGGCGACGTCCGCGAACGGTGCGAACGCGCCGGCCGCCGCGAGCCCGAACCCGTCGCGAAGGACCGACGCGAACCACGTCTTCGCCAGGTGCTCGGCTGCGCCCACCTGCGCGAAACGCTGCGCCAACGGCGCCATGTCGGTGAGCGTCTCGTTCACGTCCAGAACGACGACCGACGGGCGATCGGCGGGCATCGAGGCTCCTATTCTCCGCGCAGCCGCGGGTCGCCTTCGCACGCTCTGCCCGGCCCGACGGAGCGCAACCGCTACGGGTGCTGCTCCCCGGGTACAGGTGCGTGCACGAGTTCACGTCGTGCTGGGCATGGTCACTGCTCGGCATGGTCAGCGAGCCCACCCTCGACGCGATCGAGTT
>JALYNC010000154.1 GCA_030773415.1 Actinomycetota bacterium | reverse complement strand
GCGTCGGGCCCCGCGCCGGCGGCGGCCGCTCCGGCCCGCAGCGCGGCGGACAGTGCGCCGGCTTGCGCACGCTCGTCCGGGGACAGGTAACGGTTGCGGCTGGACAGCGCCAGCCCGTCCGGCTCGCGGACGGTCGGCGCACCGACGACGTGCACCGGCACGTCGAGGTCGCGCACCATGCGCCGGATCAGCGCCAGCTGCTGGGCGTCCTTCTCACCGAACACCGCTACATCCGGGCACGTCAGGTGCAGCAGCTTCGCCACCACCGTCAGCACGCCGTCGAAGTGCCCCGGCCGGGAGGCGCCGCACAGCCGGCCGCCGAGGTCACCCGCGGTGACCGTCACCCGCGGCTCGTTCGGATAAACCACGTCGGTGGACGGCGCCCACACCAGCGCGACGCCCTCGCGGCCGCACAGCTCGACGTCGGCCTGCAGAGTCCGGGGATACCGGTCGAGGTCCTCGGCGGGGCCGAACTGCAGCGGATTGACGAACACCGTGACGACGACGGAGTCGGCCAGCTCGGCGGCGCGGCGGATCAGCTCAACGTGACCGGCGTGCAGCGCTCCCATGGTCGGCACGAGCGCCACGCTGCCGCCCCGGGCGCGCAGCGCGGCCAGCCCGCGGGCGAGCTCGCCCCGGCTCCGGGCGAGCACTGGGGAGGCGACGACCTCCAGCCCCGTGGCCACGGCTGGCCCTGACTTTGGGCGTTCGGCGCTGGTCATCCGCGGGCTCCGTCCGAGGGGGTGGCAAGAACGTGCAGCAGCTCTCCGGCCGCCGCCGCGTCGAGACGACCGGCGCCCAGTGCCCGGTCGGCGGTGAGCCGCGCCATCGCCACGTACGCCGGGAGGGCGTCCGGGCAGCAGCGGGACAGCACCGCGAGATGCGCCGCGACTGTACCGGCGTCACCGCGCGCCACCGGACCGGTCAGCGCCGCGTCCCCGCCGCGCAGGCTGTTGTCCAGCGCGGCGCCGAGCAGCGGGGCCAGCATCCGGCCCGGATCGGTCACTCCGGCCTGGCGCAGCTGGTCCTGGGCGGTGGCCACCAGCGTGACGAGATGGTTCGCGGACCCGGCCAGCGCCGCGTGGTACAGCCCGCGTGCCGACTCGGCGATGACGACGGGCTCGGCGCCCATCTCCAGGACCAGCGCCTCGGCGACCGGCAGCAGCTCGGCGGGTGCTGTCACCCCGAACGTCGCGCCGGCCAGCCGCTGGACGTCCACCGACGAGCCGGTGAACGTCATCACCGGGTGCAGCGCCAGGGGAAGTGCACCGGAGTCGACGGCGGCGGTGAGCACGCCCAGCCCCTCCGCCCCGCTCGTGTGGGCGAGGAAGGACCCCGGCCGGATCGCGCCGGTGGCGGCCAGCCCCTCGACGAGCGGACGCAGTGCGTCGTCGGGCACAGTCAGCAGCGTGAGAGCGGCAGCGGCGACCACGTCGTCGGACGGCATCAGTGGCACGCCGGGCAGGAATTTCGCCGCGCGGCGGCGGGAGGAAGACGAGACCGCCGTGGCTGCCACGACGTCGTGGCCGGCCGCGGCCAGCGCGGCTCCGAGGACGGAGCCGACACGGCCCACGCCGACGATGCCGACCGTCAAGCGGGCAGGAGGGGGCATGCGCGCCTTTCCGTTCCAGTCCTCGAGGGGTACCGGACGAGTGCTGCGAACCCGCAGCGTACCGGGCCAACGTCCTGCGCGTCGCCGAGATGCCCACATCCGTGCCGGCGGCCCGCGATGACGCCATACCGGCGCTGGAGCGCCGCATGACCGCCTACCGGCGCTGGAGCGCCGCGATGGCGGAGGCCCTGTACGGCGCCGACGGGTTCTACCGGCGGCCGGACGGGCCGGCAGCCCACTTCCGGACCTCCGTCCATGCCTCACCGCTGTTCGCCGCGGCGATCCGGGTGCTGGCCGAGGCGGTGGACGCCTCGCTGGGCTTTCCGGAGCCGTTCGACGTGGTGGACGTGGGGGCGGGAGACGGCGAGCTGCTCGCCGGACTGCCCGGTTCCGGGTCGGTGCCCCCGCGGTGGCGGCTCACCGCGGTGGAGGTGCGCCCGCGCCCGGCCGGACTGGCCACCGGCATCGGCTGGCTGTCCGAGGTTCCGGCCGGCATCACGGGGCTGGTGGTGGCGAACGAGTGGCTGGACAACGTGCCGCTTGATGTGGTCGAGCAGACCGCCGACGGTCCGCGGGTCGTACTGGTCGGGCCGGCCGGCACGGAGACGCTCGGCGAGCCGCCGGACCAGCGGGACCTGGACTGGCTGCGGCGGTACTGGCCGTTACCGGAGCCGGGGGACCGGGGGGAGCTCGGGCGCAGCCGGGACGACGCCTGGGCCGGCACGGTCGGGCGACTGCACCGGGGTGTGGCCGTGGCCATCGACTACATGCACCTGCCGGACAACCGGCCGCTCGGCGGCACGCTCACCGGTTTCCGCGCGGGCGTCCAGGTTCCGCCGGTTCCGGACGGCAGCTGCGATCTCACCGCGCATGTGGCGCTGGACTCGTGCGCCGACGCCGGACGGCTCGCGGCCGGGGCTGCCGGCTGTGCCCGCCCCGTCGGTCGGGACTGCGCTGCGGGCTCCGCTCCCCCGGTCGGTCCGGCCGGCGCTGCCAGCCCTGCGCCGGTCCTGCTGCCCCAGCGCGCCGCCCTGCGGGCCCTCGGGGTGACCGGCGGGCGACCGCCGCTCGAGCTCGCCGCACAGGACGTGGCCGAGTATGTGCGCCGGTTGCAGCGTGCGGGTGAGGGGGCCGAGCTGCTCGATCCGGGAGGCCTCGGCGCGTTCGGCTGGCTCGTGCAACCGGTCGGCGTCGGCGTTCCCGTGGAGCTGGCGGCTGCAGCCGCGACCGACGTGGTGCTTGCCGGCGCAACGGCGGACGCAGATACGGCGGACGCCGAGGGGCGTTAGCCTCGGACCAGTTCAATGGCGCCACGGGCGGGCACCCGGCGTCCGCCGGCGGCCGACGCGAAAGTGGCCGACCCAGAAAGCCAGGTAAGCAGTGCTCCCCCATGCCGACTCGCGGCGAGAGCCCGTCATCGAGGTGAGCGGCCTGCGCAAGAGCTTCGGGGCGGTGGCCGCGGTCGACGGCGTGGACCTGCGGATTGAGCGCGGCGAGGTAGTCGCGCTGCTGGGCCCGAACGGCGCCGGCAAGACCACCACGTTGGAGATTCTCGAGGGCTACCTGAAGCCGGACGCCGGATCGGTGCGCGTCCTCGGCGCCGACCCGTTCGCGGGTGGCCGGGCGCTGCGGGAGCGGGTCGGGCTGGTGCTGCAGGAGACCGCCGTCGAGCCGTACCTGACCGTGCGCGAGGCGCTGACCCGCTCGGCCGGCTACTACCCCCGCCCTCGGCCGGTGGCCGAGGTGCTGGATCAGGTGGGGCTGATCGACAAGGCCGACGCCCGGGTGAAGACGCTGTCCGGTGGCCAGCAGCGCCGCCTGGACGTGGGGCTCGGCATCATCGGCGACCCGCAGCTGGTGTTCCTCGACGAGCCGACCACCGGGTTCGACCCGTCCGCCCGCCGCGATGCCTGGGAGCTCGTGCGCCGGCTGACCGGCGCGGGCACCACGATCGTGCTGACCACCCATTACCTGGACGAGGCGGCCGCCCTCGCCGACCGGGTGGCGGTGCTGGCCGGCGGCCGGATCGTCGCCGAGGGCACACCGGCCGACCTCAACGGCCGGGACACCGCCGCGGCGCGCATCCGCTTCCTGCTGCCGCCGGCGCTCGGTGTCGAGGCCCTGCCCATTCCGGCCAGCCGGCTGCCCGACGGGTCGGTGCAGGTAGAGGTGACCGCGGACGAAGAGTTGCCGGTTATGCATCGGCTCACCGGCTGGGCGCTCGACGCCGGCGTCCGGCTGGAGCGGCTCACGGTCGACCGGCCGACGCTGGAGGACGCCTACCTCGAGCTCGTCGGGGAGAAGGACTCGTGACGCCTGGCCCGCGAAGTCCCCTGCGTTTGGTGCTGCATCAGGCGAAGTACGAGCAGAAGAGCTACTGGCGCAACCCGCCCTCCGCGTTCTTCACGTTCGCCTTTCCGCTGATGTTCCTGCTCATCTTCGGGTCGCTGAACGCCGGTAACCGGCTGGGCGATCTGCCCTTCAACCAGTTCTACGTTCCCGGGATCCTGGCCTTCGGGGTGATCAGCGCCACCTACACGAATCTGGCGATGACGCTGACGATCCGGCGGGACGCCGGAGTGCTCAAGCGGCTGCGTGGCACCCCGCTGCCGGCGTGGGCCCTGCTCGCCGGTCTGATGACCAGCTGCCTGCTCGTGTCGATCGTGCTGTCCGCCCTGGTCGTCGGAATCGGCGTGCTGCTCTTCGACTTCCGGGTGCCGCCGCACCTGCCTGCCATCGCCGTGGCGCTGCTGCTGGGCGTCGCCTGTTTCTCCGCCGTCGGAGTCGCCGTCACGTCGCTGATCCGCAACTCCGATGCCGCGCCCGCGGTGGTGAACGGGCTGTTGTTTCCGGTGCTGTTCCTGTCGGGGGTGTTCTATCCGCTGCCCGCCGGATCGCTGATATCTCGTGTCGCTGACCTGTTTCCGGTCAGCCACTTCGGGCGGGCGCTGTTCGTCGCATTCGACCCTCGGCTGCCCGCCGGGCCGCTGCACGGCTTTGCCTGGCCGGATCTGGCCGTGCTCGCGGCGTGGACGGTGGGCGCGTCGCTGCTCGCGGTCCGCACGTTCCGCTGGACGCCCACCCGCCGCTGACCATCGCTCGGCGGTGTGCGGCCAGCACTGACGGGTATCCCGTGGCGCATGACATCTGACGCGCATCCGGCCCCCAGCGCCGGCCAGACCGGTGGCCTTCCCGGCGACAACGCCCACCACAGCACCAGCCGGATCAGCGAGGACGAGAAGGCCGACACGGTGTCCATGAGCGGCACCGGAAGCGGAACCGACAGCGGCAGCGGCGAGCCGGACGAGGGATACGCGGCCTCGAACGGCTGACGTCCATGGCAGCTCGGGCACCGCTCGCCCGGCGGCACCGAATCCACCCAACGTCTTGGCGGACGGCGGGTCCGGTGGCGCCATGTCCGGCGTGAAACCATGACGGGCGTGAGCGAGTCGTTGTCGAGCCAGACCGTCGGGGTGGGTGCCGGCGCGCTGGCGACCACCGACATGGTGCTCAACATCGGACCCCAGCACCCGTCCACGCATGGCGTTCTGCGCTTGGCGCTGACCCTCGACGGCGAGCGGGTGGTGACCGCCGATCCGATCATCGGCTACATGCACCGCGGGCACGAGAAGCTGTTCGAGGCCCGGGACTACCGGCAGATCATCGTGCTCGCCAACCGGCACGACTGGCTCTCGTCGTTCGCCAACGAGCTGGGCGTGGTGCTCGCCGTCGAGCGGATGATGGGGCTGGACGTCCCGCCACGCGCGGTCTGGGGACGCACCCTGCTCGCCGAGCTGCAGCGCGTGCTCAACCACCTGATGTTCCTCGGCTCGTATCCGCTGGAGATCGGCGCGATCACCCCGATCTTCTACGCGTTCCGGGAACGCGAGGAGCTGCAGGCGGTGATGGAGGAGGTCGCCGGCGGCCGGGTGCATTACATGTTCAACCGCATCGGCGGGCTCAAGGAGGACTTCCCGGCCGGTTGGACCACCCGATGCCGGGCCACCATTCAACGGGTTCGTAGCCGGATCCGGCGTGACCTCGAGCCGCTGGTCCGCGGCAACGAGATCTTCCGAGCCCGCACGTCCGGGGTGGGAGTGCTGAGCCAGGAGACGGTGCTGCAGTACGGGGTCAGTGGACCGATCGCCCGGGCGTCCGGCGTGCCGATCGACCTGCGCCGCGACGAGCCGTACCTGGCGTACGGCGAGCTGGACGTGCCGCTGGTGGGGCGGACCACCGGCGACTGCCTGGCCCGGTTCGAGGTGCTGCTCGACCAGGTTTACGTCTCCCTCGACCTCGCCGAACGCTGCCTGGACGCGCTGCCAGGCGGTCCGGTCAACGTCCGGCTGCCCAAGGTCGTGCGGGCCCCCGAGGGCGAGACGTACGCCTGGACCGAGAATCCGCTGGGCATCATGGGTTACTACCTGGTCTCCCGCGGCGAGCGGACCCCGTGGCGGATGCGGATGCGGACCCCGTCGTTCAACAACGTGCAAGTGCTCAGCGAGATGCTGCCCGGCACCCTGGTCGCCGACATGGTCGCGATCCTCGGCTCGATGTTCTTCGTTGTCGGAGACGTCGACAAGTAGCCCAGCGTGGTCGGAGACGTCGCCAAGTAGCCCAGCGTCGCGGTCATCGGAGGACGTGGACAAGTAGCCTGATGCCATGTCGCTGACGCTGCTCGACTGGCGGCGGCAGGTCTTCGCGCTGTACGCCCGCGTCCGGAGCGCCCCCGATCCGCAGCACGGCCATCAGCTGTGGCGGGAAGGCCGGGACCGGCTGTTCGCCGAGCACCCCGACAGCCCGCTGCTGCCCGAGGCTCGGGCCCGCTTTCCCGGGCTGCCGTACGCGCCGTACGATCCGGCGCTGCGATTCGAGGTCCCGCTCGACCGCGACGTGGAGCCGGTGCAGTGGAACGTGCCGACCGGCACCAACGGCGTGGTGCCGTTCAGCCGGATCGGGCGGTTGCACCTTCCGGGCATCGGATCGCTGGACGCCTGGTGGCTCGGTTCGTACGGCGGCGGCCTGTTCGTGCCGCTGCGGGAGGCCTCGGCCGACACCTACGGCGGCGGCCGGTACCTGCTGGACACGGTGAAGGGCGCGGACCTGGGCGGTGGAGCCGGCGAGCTGGTCGTCGACCTCAACTTCGCGTACAACCCGTCCTGCGCCTACGACCCTGCCTGGGCGTGCCCGCTCGCTCCGCCTGGCAACACCGTCCAGCACCCGCTTCCCGCTGGTGAGCTCACCCCGACGGGTCAGCGCGATGGCCCGAATCGCCCAGCAGCGACCGGCTGAACCACTACGCTGCTCGCGTCCGGTGCAGCGCCGAACGCCTGCGCGGCGGGCGGCGGCGCACCACGCCGAAGGGGGCACGTGTCCGACCCGCTGATGCCCGTCGACGAGTCCGGCTGGTCCTGGGCGCAGATCCTCGACTGCTGCATCCGGGTACGCAACGCGCCCACCGAGGCGGGCAGCCTCGCCGAAGTCGCCACCACGATCGTGCGGGAGCTGCGGGGCGCCTTTCCGGCCGGCAGTGATCAGTTGGCGTTCGTCCTGGCCCGGCTGTTCACCGCCGAGCGGCTGGAGGACCTGCCGGAACGGCTGCAGCAGCTGGCCGCGAACCGCTCCGCCGAGCCGCTGGCTCCCGGCACCCGGTGCCTGACCCTGCTCGGCACGGACGGGGATCTCGTCGAGTGGCAGTCGCCGACCACGTCTCGAGCGCATCAGGTGATTCCGCTGCCGTCGCGGGACCCACTGAGCCGTGCCCCCACGGTCGCCGCTCTGGTGCGCGAGCTGGGCATGGACGCCGCAGCGCTGCTGGACGAGGTGGACCCGGCCGACTTCGACCGGGTGGGGACGCACTCCGACGTCTTCTACGTGGCGGATGCGCCAGGCATCCAGCGGCTCATTCCGGATCAGCTTCTCGTCGCCGAGCACGGCGTGCGGTCGGTGGTGGGCTTCGGCGGTCTGCTGCCGGCCGGCCGGATGTTCGCCGTCGTGTTGTTCTCCGCATGGCGATCACCGCCGAGGCGGCTGACATGTTCCGCACCGTCGCGATGAGCTTGAAGCTGGCGCTGCTGCCCTTCTGCTCCTCCCCCGTCTTCGGCGGCGGCGACACGACGGCGCCCGAACCCGCAGCTGCCATGCCGGCCCGCATCGCCGCGCTGGAGGACCTGGTGGTCGAGCTCGAGCTGACCGCGCGGCAGCAGAGCCTGCAAGCGGGCACGGCTCTGCTCGACCTGCGAGCTGCCTGGGCCGCCGAGGCCGCGGTCAGCAAGCGACTCACGGCCCTGATGTATGTCTCGCTTGCCCCTCTCCCGGGCGACGAGCATCCAGCAACTGGCGGCGATCATCATCCAACGGGGCCTCGCCGCACTCGGGGCCGATGGGGGTGCGGTCGCCGTGAAGACACCCCAGGGGATCTGCAGGTGGCACCCAGCGACTCACTGGGCGAACGCCTCCGGCGCGACTACACCACGATGCATCTGGACAGCCCACTGCCCGCGTCGGTGGCTGCGGCCACCGGCCGCACCGTCCTGCTGCACAACGCCGAAGAATCACTGGCCTGGTCGCCGGAGATGCCCCTCGTACTCGCGGAGACCAACCGCCAGGCGTGGGCAGCCCTGCCGTTGCGGGCCGAGGGGGGCGTCCTCGGCTCGCTGGTCGCCGGCTGGACCGACCCGCAGGAGTTCGGCCCGGCCGAGCGGGAGATGCTCGACGCGCTGGCCGCGCAGTGCGCGTACGGCCTGGAGGGTATCCAGAGTCGCCTCGCCGAGCGGCGGGCCGCGGTCGAGGCCCGGCGAATGTCGGAGACTCTGCAGCGCAGCCTGCTCACCGATCCGCCGCGGTTCGACGCGCTGGAGCTCGCGGTCCGCTACCGGCCGGCAGTGCACGAGGCGCAGGTGGGCGGCGACTGGTACGACGCCTACACCACCTCCGACGGCGCGCCGGAACTGGTCATCGGAGACGTGGCCGGCCACGACCGGGACGCCGCGGCCGCCATGGGCCAGCTGCGCAACCTGCTGCGCGGAATGGGTTACACCCTCGGCGAGCCGCCGGCCGCGGTGCTGTCGGCGCTGGACCGCAGCATCCGCGACCTGCGTGTCGACGCGCTGGCCACGGCGGTGCTGGTGCGCGTCGAGCGTGCGCCTGCCGGCAACGGGTGGCTGACGCTGCGCTGGTCGAACGCCGGCCATCCCCGCCGCTGCTGATCCGCGCGGACGGCAGCACCAGACTGCTCGACGCGGAGGCCGATCTGCTGCTGGGCCTCGACGCGGCCACGCCCCGGCACGACTACGACATCGTCCTGGAGCAGGGGGAGACGGTCCTGCTTTACACCGACGGGCTGGTGGAGCGTCGCGGCGCCGACCTCGACGAAGGCCTGTCGTGGTTGCGGTCGTCCGCCGGCCGGCTGGCCGGCCTCTCGCTCGACGAGGTCTGCGACGCGCTGCTGGAGGACGTGGAACGGGACGCCGAGGACGACATCGCGCTGCTGGCGGTGCGCCCGCGGCTGCCCGCACCCGCCTGAAGCCCTAGCTAGGTGAGAGGCGGGCCAGGCTGAGAGGCGGGCGAAGCCCAGAGGCGGCCCTACCTGCAACGCGGCCGGAAGATCGGGCCGGTCTCAGACCAGCCCCTCCTCCTTCAGGAAGTCCTGCGCGATCTCCTGCGGCGGCTGCCGGTCGATGTCGCCCTTCTTGTTCATGTCGATCAGCTTGTCGGTGGTGAGCGCCTCCGAGACTCCGTTCAGCGCCTCCACGAGCTCCTCGTCCGACGCGTCCGCGTTCAGCACCGGCACCACGTTGTCCGGGTTCTGCAGGTTCTTGTCGTCGATGAGCACCCGCAGCTTCAACGACTCGACGCCCGGGTCGGACGAGAAGATCAGCCCGAGCTGGATGTCGCCCTTCTGCAGCGCTGTCTTGGTGAGCGGGCCACCGGCGTCGAGGGCCTTGAACCCGGCGAACTGGATGCCGTAGGTCTTCTCCAGACCCGGCCGGCAGAAGGGGCGCGTCGGGCACTCGGCGGGGCCGCCCAGCACCAGCTTGCCGGAGTACTCGCCCAGATCGCTGAGCGTCTCGAGGTCGTTCTCCTTGGCGAACTTCTCCGTGACGGCGAACGCGTTCTGGTCGGCCGCCTCGGAAGGCTCCAGCACCTCGAGCCCGCGATCCTCCGCCAGGCCGCGGAGCGCCTCGAGCGTCTTGTCGACGTCACCGGAGGCCTGCGGTTCCGCCTCCGGCCCGTTCTCCGCCTTGTTGAGGAACTCCGTCAGCGTCGACAGGTACTCCGGGACGACGTCCAGATCGCCCTTCTCCAGGGCCGGCTCCACCACCTCGCGGTTGGTGAGCTGGCGGACGGTGACGTCGTAACCGGCCTCCTTGAGCGCGCCCGCGTACACGTTCGCCAGGATCGTGCTCTCGGTGAAGTTGAAGGCGCCGATCGTGATCTGGCCCTTGGCCTCTTCACCGCCGCCCCCGCCGGCACCGGTGTCGTTGCCGGTGCCGCATCCGGTCAGCAGGAGCGCCGAGACCGCCGCGGTGGACAGCGCGCGCGAAAAGAGCCGGCCGCTCATGAAAGCCCGCCTTCTGTGTCCCGCGGCCGGCGGATTCTGCGACGGCCGCGCGTGTCTGGCGGGGCGATCCCCGCTGGCCAGCACTCTAGCGCCCGACCGCAGTGGCGAAGGGAGCGACCACCGCGCCGCGCCACGTCGCCGGAGCGGTTGCGCGTACTACAGCGGCGCGGGTGCGACGGCCGGCAGCTTGCGGTCCGCGGAGCGGTCGCCCCGGTTGGCGCTCAGCCGGCGCTCGACGGAGCCCAACGCCACCTCGATGGCGACGGCCAGCAGCGCGACGAGCAGGGCACCCGTCAACAGCATCGCGTCGTCGGCCCGGCCGAATCCGTCGACGATGAACCGGCCCAGCCCGCCGCCGCCGACCACCGCGGCCAGCGTCGCCGTGGCGACCACCTGCACGGCGGCGGTCCGGATGCCGGTCGCGATGAGCGGGGCCGCCAGCGGCACCTCGACGCGGCGCAGCAGCTGCCCGCGGGACATCCCCATCCCGACGGCGGACTCCCGAGCCTCGGCGTCGACGCTGCGCATGCCCACGTAGGCGTTCATCAGGATGGGCGGGATGGCGAAGATCGTCAGAGCCACCACGGTGGCGCGGTTGCCGAAGCCCACTGGCGATGCTGCGAGCAGCACGAGCACGGCGAAGGTGGGGACCGCGCGGCCGATGTTGGAGACGTTGACCGCGAAGCCGCCGCCGCGGCCCAGGTGCCCGAGCGTTATAGCCACGGGCAGGGCCAGTGCACAGGCGATCAGCAGCGCGGCCGCGGAGATGGTCACGTGCTCCAGCAGCCGGTACGGAATCCCCTCCGTGCCCGTCCAGTGCGCCGGATCTGTGATCCAGCGGTAGGTGTCGCGCAGGGTGGTCATGTCGTCCGCTCCCAGCGGGTCAGCCGGCGGGAAGCGGCAACCAGCAGCAGATCGGCCGCGATGGCGAGCAGCACGCACAGCACCGACGCGGTGAGGATCTGCGCGCGGTACAGGTTGTTGTTCAGGCCGGTCAGGATCAGCCCGCCCAGCCCGCCGAAGCCGACCAGCGCACCCACCGTGACCAGCGCGATCGTCGACACCGTGGCCACCCGCACGCCGGCCAGGATCGCCGGCAGCGCCAGCGGCAGCTCCACCTGCCACAGCAGCCGCGCGGGCCCGTACCCCATGCCTCGGGCGGCCTCGAGAACGTCGTCGGGAACACCCGCCAGCCCGGTCAGGATGTTCCGGATGAGGATCAGCAACGTGTAACCGACGAGGGCGATCTCCACGGTCAGCGCCGTCAGGCCGGTGAAAGGAACGAGCGCGGCGAGCAACGCCAGGGACGGAATGGTGTAGATCACGCCGGCCGCCCCGAGGATGACGACCTGCAGCCGGGGGTGGCGGCGCGCCACCAGGGCCAGCGGCACCGCGATCGCCAGCCCGACGAGCACCGCCCAGAACGTCAGTGCGACGTGCTGCCGCATGGCGGACAGCAGCTCCTCGGCGTTCCGGCTGATGTACTGCCAGTCGAACCAGGGGTTGTTCATGATCTCCCCGGGCGGTCGCGGAAGATGACAGCGTGGACGACGAGCTGAGCACCCCGGACGTTACCCCCGGGCCGTCGCCGGCCGGGAGCGGACGGCCGATGATCCGGCTGGACCGCGTCTCCAAGCGCTACCCCGACGGCACCACGGCCGTCGCGGAGCTCAGCCTGGACGTCGAGCCGGGCGAGCTCGTCGCGCTCGTGGGGCCGTCCGGCTGCGGCAAGACGACCACCATGAAGATGATCAACCGACTGATCGAGCCGTCGTCCGGCCGCATCTACCTGGACGGCGAGGACGTCACGTCGGTCAATCCGGTGGCCCTGCGGCGGCGCATCGGCTACGTCATCCAGCAGGTCGGGCTCTTTCCGCACCAGACGATCGATGCGAACGTGGCGACCGTTCCCAGCCTGCTGGGCTGGGACAAGGCCCGCATCGGGAGCCGGGTCGCCGAACTGCTCGAGCTGGTCGGGCTCGACCCGGCCGTCCACGGCCCGCGGTATCCGGCGCAGCTGTCCGGCGGACAGCGTCAGCGGGTCGGGGTGGCGCGGGCGCTGGCCGCCGATCCCCCGGTGCTGTTGATGGACGAGCCGTTCGGTGCGGTCGACCCGATCGCCCGCGACCGGCTGCAGAGCGAGTTCCTGCGCCTGCAGCGTGAAGTCCGCAAGACGGTCGTTTTCGTCACCCACGATCTCGACGAGGCGGTGAAGCTCGGCGACCGGATCGCCGTGCTCCGCGAGGGCGGCCATCTGGAGCAGTACGCGCCTCCGGCGACCGTGCTGGGCCGTCCCGCATCGCCGTTCGTCGCGAACTTCGTCGGCGCCGACCGCGGGCTCAAGCGGCTCGCGGTGACCGCGATCGAGGAGGCGGACCTGGAGTTGCCGCCGGTGGTGCTGGACACGGACCAGCTGCGGGACGCCCGCCGCGCCCTGGCCGCGCGCGGCACGCGGGAGGCCGTGGTGCTCGACGCCTCAGGGAATCTGCTGGGCTGGCTCACCTCGCGCGACGCCGTCGGCGACGGCACGGTGGCCGGCCGCAAACGGCCGTTCCAGGCTGATGTGCAGGTGGGGTCGTCCCTGCGGGCCGCGCTGTCTCAGCTGCTGCAGCAGGACGCCGCATGGATTGCGGTGCTGGACGGACGCCGCTACCTCGGCGTCCTGACGCCGCAGGCGCTGCACGCCGCCCTGCGCCGTTCGGTCACCGCCGACGAGCCGGCCGCGGAGCCGGGCGGCGGCTGAGCGCTACCTGCCGTTCAGCAGGTAGTCGATGAAGCGGGCGCGGAACAACTGCTCGTACTCGCCCAGCTCGCCGCCCAACAGTTCGCGGCTCATCTCGACCACCTCGACGATGCCGGCGGCGATGTTGCCGGTCGAGCCGTCCTCGCTCGACAGGTCCGCCGCCGAGGGCAGGTGCCGGATCAGGTCCCAGAAGAACCCAAGATCCCGGCGACTCTCCGCGACCTCGAACGCGCGGCTGCGCAGTTCGTCGGTCGGCAGTGCGTCCAGCTCGGCGAACGTGGGGCTGGTCACGGAGTCGACCCCCGACTGCTCTGGCACATCGCTTCCGACGCTCCCTCCGGTGCCGCCCGGGGCCCGAACCGATCGCCGGGCACCTCCGGGTGGCGCAGGAACGCATCGTCGCAGATGACGGTCGTGCCTCCGCTCCCAGGGACGTGATCCACAGAACGCTGAAGTCCGCTCACGCCGGGGGCTGGACGTGGCAACGTGACCGGCGTAGCTACCCGGGGGGCCGGTCGTAGCTGCTCGGCGCCTGGGCGCCGGGCTCCACAGCACACGACCAGTTCCGGGGAGGAACCATGTCCAGCCGATGCCCGCCCAGGCGACGGCGGCGCCGACGCCCACCCCGACCGCACTCGCTGCGAGCACGGAGCGGCTGACCAAGGTGTACGGCGAGGGCGACACCCGGGTGGTGGCGCTGAACGCGGTCACCGTCCAGTTCCCGACCGGCCAGTTCACCGCGATCATGGGACCGTCCGGCTCGGGCAAGTCGACGTTGATGCACTGCCTGGCCGGTCTGGACTCGGCCACCGACGGATCGGTGCGCATCGGCGACGTCGAGCTCACCGGCCTGAAGGACAAGGAGCTCACCCGGCTGCGGCGGGACCGGATCGGCTTAATCTTCCAGGCGTACAACCTGATGCCCACGCTGACGGCGCTGGAGAACATCACGCTGCCCATGGACATTGCCAGCCGCAAGCCGGACAAGGCCTGGCTCGACGAGGTGATCGCCACCGTCGGCCTGAGCGACCGGCTCTCGCACCGACCGACCGAGCTCTCCGGGGGCCAGCAGCAGCGCGTCGCCTGCGCCCGGGCGCTGGCCAGCAGGCCGCAGATCATCGCCGACGAGCCCACCGGCAACCTGGACTCCCGGGCCGGCGCGGAGGTGCTGGCCTTCCTTCAGCGATCGGTGCGCGAGCTCGGGCAGACGGTGGTCATGGTGACCCACGACGCGGTGGCCGCCGGTTACGCGGGTCGGGTGCTGTTTCTGGCCGACGGGCAAATCGTCGAGGAGATGTCCGGCCCGACGGCGGACACGGTGCTCGAGCGCATGAAGCGCTTCGACGCCGCCGGCCGCCGGAGCTAGGGCCGTGTTCCGCACCACGCTGCGCAATCTGCTCTCCCACAAGCTGCGGCTGGCCTTCAGCGGCCTCGCCGTCGTCCTCGGCGTGGCCTTCGTCTCCGGCACGCTGGTCTTCACCGGCACCCTG
>JALYNC010000153.1 GCA_030773415.1 Actinomycetota bacterium | reverse complement strand
TCCTCGTCCCCGTCGAGATGCGCACCGACGATCTCGGCCAGCTCCGTCAGCACCGCCATGGTCGCCTGGTCAACGGGCACCACGCCGCGGTCGATGCCGCACAGCGTGCCGAGCGGCCTGCCCTCACGCGAGCGGATCGGCACCCCGACGTACGAGCAGATGTTCAGCATCGAGCGGGCCGGGACATCGGCGTAGTAGGTGTCGGTCTCGGCGTCGGAGGTGGAGGCCGGAGCACCGTCCAGCACGCGGGCGCAAAACGTGTCGGCCAGGTCGAGCGTGCGGCCCTCGTAGACCCCGGGCAGCTCGCCGAAAACGCGCCGGAAGGTGAACGTCTGCCCGGTCATGCCGCCGACGAAGACAAGCTCCATCCCGATCAACGTGGCGGCCGTCGAGAGGGCAGCGGACACCGCCGGATGGCTCAGCCCTGTGTCACTCACTGCTGCTCCGCTCTGGGTGCGACGCACCGGCCGACCCGTTCGACGAGCCGGGGCATCTCCATTGTGACTCCGCGGACGCGGCCGGCTGCAACTTATCGCGCCGAAAGCAATCAGCCAGATCGGAGCGCTGCGGTGACGGCGGCCAGGCTGGGGTTGGTCAGGGCCGTGCCGTCCGGCAGCACGACCGTGGGAACCGTCTGGTTCCCGCCGTTCACCGACATGACGTAGTCGGCCGCCTCCGCATCGTGCTCGATGTCGACGTCGGCGAACGGGATGCCCTCGCGCTCCAGCTGCCGCTTGAGCCGGGTGCAGTACCCGCACCACACCGTGCTGTAGATCGTCAGCTCGCCCGACATGTCGTTCCTCCGCTGCGAATTCCTGGCCGGCCAGGTGGTCCGGCTTCCGGGCGATGCAACACCTGTGTGTGGCCGGCGCTTCCCGCCCCGGTCGGGTGTCAGGATGACGGGCATGACCACCGCCACCGCATCGCTGGAGTTGCTCAGCGGTCTGGACGCCGAGCAGCGGGCGGCGGCCGAGGCGGTTCGCGGGCCGGTCTGCATCCTGGCCGGCGCCGGCACGGGCAAGACCCGGGCGATCACCCATCGCATCGCGTACGCGGTAGCCACCGGCAACGTGCCGGCGTCCCAGCTGCTCGCGGTCACGTTCACCGCCCGGGCGGCGGGGGAGATGCGCGGGCGGCTGCGGTCGCTCGGCGTTCCCGGGGTGCAGGCGCGCACATTTCACAGCGCCGCGCTGCGGCAGCTGACGTACTTCTGGCCGCGCGTCGTCGGCGGACCACAGCCCACGCTGATCGAAACGAAGATCCGGGTGGTCGGCGAGGCGGCGGCCCGCTGCCGGCTGTCGCTGGGTCGCTCCGAGCTGCGTGATGCGGCCGGCGAGATCGAATGGGCCAAGGCCCGGCTGACCAGCGCCGCCCAGTACCTGCAGGCGGTGGCCGAGACGGGGCGGCAGCCCTCGCTGCCGGCCGCGGACCTGGCCCGTCTGTACGCCGCGTACGAGGACGCGAAGCGTTCGCGTGGCCTGCTCGACTTCGAGGACGTGCTGATGCTCGCTGCCGCCGCTGTCGAGGAGCACCCCGACGTCGCCGCCGAGATCCGCGGACGGTACCGCCACTTCGTCGTCGACGAGTACCAGGACGTCAACCCGCTGCAGCAGCGGCTTCTCGACGCCTGGTTGGGGGATCGCACGGACCTGTGCGTGGTAGGCGATCCCAACCAGACGATCTACTCGTTCACCGGCGCCTCGTCCTCGTACCTGCTGCAGTTCCGGCGGCGTTTTCCGGACGCCAGCGTGGTTCGGCTGGTCCGCGACTACCGCTCGACGCCGCAAGTCGTCGGCCTGGCCAACGCCGTGCTGGCGCGTGCGCAGCCGCCGGCGGCCGCGATGGAGCTGGTGGCACAACGGCCGGCCGGCCCGCCGCCGGTCTTCGCCGAGCACGACGACGAGACGTCCGAGGCAGCGTGGATCGCCGCGCGGTGCGCCGAGCTGATCGCCCGCGGTGTGCCGCCGCGTGAGATCGCCGTCCTGTACCGGGTGAACGCGCAGTCGGAGGCGTACGAGTCCGCACTGGCCGAGGCAGGGATCGCGTACCTGGTCCGTGGCGGCGAGCGGTTCTTCGAGCGGCCCGAGATCCGGCAGGCCGTCCAGCTGCTGCGGGCGGCAGTCCGCTCGGCTGCCGAGCCGGCCGGCGACCTGGAGCAGGCGGTCATCGCGGTGTTGTCCGGTACGGGGTGGTCGCCGGAGCCGCCCCCACGGTCGGGAGCTGTGCGCGAGCGGTGGGAGGCGATCGCGGCGCTGGTGCGGCTGGCCGGCGAGCTGGCGGCCGCCGACAAGACGGCCACGCTGGAGACCTTCACCGCGGAGCTCGAGGAGCGGTCAGCGGCACAGCACGCTCCCGCCGTTGAGGGGGTGACTTTGGCCTCGTTGCACGCCGCGAAGGGGCTGGAGTGGGACGCCGTGTTCCTCGCCGGGCTGGTCGACGGGACGATGCCGATCGTGCACGCCTCCACCCCGGAGCAGATCGAGGAGGAGCGCCGGCTGCTGTACGTGGGGGTGACCCGCGCGCGCGAACGGTTGTTCCTGAGCTGGGCGCTGGCCCGAAATCCCGGTGGCCGGCGCACGCGCTCCGCCAGCCGGTTCCTTTCCGGGCTGCTGCCCGGAAGCTCCCGGGCGGCCCGGCCGGCACCCAAGCCGGCCGCCCGACAGCGCACCGGCCCCGTGCTGTGTCGGGTGTGCGGGCGCTCGGTCTCGACCGCCGTGGAGCGCAAGCTCGGGCGCTGCGCCGACTGCCCGGCCGATGTCGACGAGCAGTTGTTCGCCGAGCTGCGGGAGTGGCGGCTGCAGCAGGCGAAAGCGCAGGCACAGCCGGCGTTCTGCGTGTTCACCGACGCCACGTTGACCGCCATCGCCGAGGCGCGGCCATCCGGAGTCGCGGAGCTGGTCCGGATCCCGGGTGTCGGACAGCGCAAGCTGGACCGGTACGGCGAAGACGTGCTCGCCATCGTGGCGAAGGCTGCCACTCGCTGAACCGGCCTCGCGGCCGCCGCCGATGCGGCGACTTGCTGAAGCTGTCATACCCGCGTCGACGTCGGGAACGTAATTCCGTTGCCCCGGCGGCGCCGACGCTCTAATCTGCTTGTTGTCCAGCGGCAACCCCTCGCGGGCGCCGTCATCCGCTGGCCGTCAGCGGTTGCCCAGTCGCAACACTTTGGAGGAGGTCGGCGTGCTCTCAATCTCGTGCTCGGTAACGCCGTCCTTCGCGACTGTGCCGCTCGGTGTTGCGCCGCTTGGTGTTGCCGCCGGCGCTCCGTTCGGTGTCGCGTGCCTCCCCCCGCATTGCGCCGGTCTGTCCGCCCAGCGTCCCGTTGCCGCCGCACAGTTCATGGGCGCCGTGCCAGCGCTGGCCTATGGCGACCCGGGTCAGCGCGTCCAGGTCCCGTCGTGGCGCGGCGTTACGGGCGGCATGTCGCCGATGGCCGAGCTCACGCGTGTCCGCAACCCGCATGTCTCCGCCAAGCGTTCCGGTGCCCGCGCCTGGAGTCCGCCGATCTGAGCAAGATCGGATCGGTCATCCAGGCCGCGGAACCCTCACCGGGATCCGCGGCCTTTTTGTTGCCTCGAGAACCGACGCGTACCCCATATCCGACCTCAAGCACATATTCGAACTGATCCGTAGAAGGAGGTGCACCGATGCGGAGCTGCGCGCTCGACGAATCCGAACGGACAAGCGTCGTGTTGCCGTGCTGGGAGAACGATCCCGATCTGTTCTTCGCCGAGTCGCCCGCAGAGGTGGAACGCGCCAAGGCGCTGTGCACCGATTGCCCTATTCGCGTTACCTGCCTCTCCGAGGCGCTCGAGCGGCAGGAGCCGTGGGGAGTGTGGGGAGGAGAGCTGCTCGTCTCCGGTCTCGTCGTGGCGCGCAAGCGTCCGCGGGGCCGGCCTCGAAAGGAGGTTGCCGCGTGATCGATCCGGTCGCGGGAGCTACCCCGCGCTATCCGCGGCCGTTCCCGGACGCGCGACTCGACCAATCGCTACCCAGGCGCATATGCCCTGGTGAGGAGAGACGACATGATGCACCGAGAGTTCGCGGCCGCTCGCATGTCCGCCGCAGAGCGTGACGCACGACAGGCCCGCCTGCTGGCGGGGCTGCGCTGGCAGCGGCGAGCGGAGGTCGCCTCGCGGCGTGCCCGCCGTGCCCTGGCAGGCAGCTGAGGCCGGCGGTTAGGGCCGCCGGTAGGACGACGATCCCGGTAGGACGACGACCCCGGTGGGACGACGAGCCCGGTGGGACGACGACGCCGGTAGGCAACGACGCCGGTAGGCAACGACGCCGGTAGGCAACGACGCCGGTAGGACAACGACGCAGGAGCCGTGCGTCACGACGGCGGTGTGACGGGGGTCCCCGCCCGGCGGCACGCTGCTAGGACAACAGCGTGTCGTCGGGCGGCGGCTCCACGATGGCGGTGTCCGTGGCGGTCGGTACCCGGTCGGGCGCGTGCAGTGTGGCCTGCTCCGGTCCGGAACCCGGCCCGGCGAACTCAGGCAGCCAGCGCTCCATCTCGTCCCGAAACGGACCCTCGCTGCCCAGTTGAGACAGCACGCCGACCCCACCGAGGGTCACTCGGTGGATCAGCAGGTAGGCCGGCGGAACGTTGAGTTGGCGGGCCAGTTGCCCGGTGGGGGAGCGGGGATCGCCGATGTGGGCTGCCTGCCGCCGCAGCCACTCGCGGCTGAAGGAGAACCGCTCGGAGATCACGGGCTCGAGGATCGGCAGCAGATAGTTCAGCGCCGCGTCCGCGTCGATCTGAATCGAGGGAAGGACGAACCCCTCGGCCCGCAGCCCCCCCAGCACCGCCTCGGCGTCGCCGAGCACCGCTAGCCGGCACAGATGGCCGATGGGCTTGGGAAGCCCACCGGGCAAGCGGTTGACCGCCCCGTAGTCGATGATCGCCAGCCGGCCGTCCGCCAGTAGCCGGAAGTTGCCCGGGTGGGGATCGGCATGCAGCATTTCGGCGCGGGCCGGCCCGGAGAACAGGAAGCGGACCAGCATCAGTCCTGCCCGATCGCGCTCCTCCTTGCTGCCGTCGCGGATGACCGCGGACAGCGGCTTGCCATCCACCCACTCCGTGACGATCACGCGCTCGCCTCCGGCGACGACGCGCGGAATGAAGATGTCCGGATCACCGGCGTACGCGGCGGCGAACACCTGCTGCGCCTCCCCCTCGAGCCGATAGTCCAGCTCCTCGGCCACACGCGCCCGAAGTTCGGCCAGCAGTGGCTTGATGTCCAGGCCAGGGGAGAGCGTCCCGAACAGCCTGGCCAGCCGGCCCAGCTGGTTCAGATCGGACAGCAACGCCGGACCGGCTCCCGGATACTGCACCTTGACGGCGACCCGCCGCCCGTCCGCCCACAGCGCCCGGTGCACCTGCCCGATCGACGCCGCGGCCGCCGGCCGGTCGTCGAACGCCCGGAACTGGGCACGCCAGTCGGGTCCCAACTGCTCGGCGAGCACGCGGTGCACCGCCGCCACGGACATTGGCGGCGCCGAGTCCTGCAGCTTGGTGAGTGCCTGTCGGTAGGGGGCGGCGATCTCCTCCGGTAGCGCGGCCTCGAACACCGACAACGCCTGACCGAACTTCATGGCCCCGCCCTTGAGCTCGCCAAGGACGTTGAAGATCTGCTCCGCAGTGCGCTGCTGGAACTCGGTGGCGACCGCCTCGGCGGGCCGCCCACCAATGCGCTTGCCGATGCCCAGAGTGGCTCGCCCCGCCGCACCCAGGGGCAGCGATGCCAGTTTTGCGCTGCGGGCGATCCCCCGGCGGGGCAGTTCCTCCATGGGCACATCATTACCCCGTTGCGGCGGGTCGGCTCACCCGGTGGCGCGTGTAACGACAAGGACCCTCAGACCGGTAGGGGCAAGCAGCCTCGCCGCCGCCTCGGAATCAGGCGCTCTGAGTCCATCCGCAGCCGCATGCCGGGTGGATGCGCAGGTGTCGTCGTCGCATCTGCCACGAGCGCGTCGGCAGCTCCAGGACGCCCGCGATCGCCTGGCACGTGCTGCCGTCCAGGAAGGCCAGGGCCTGGCCTGCCGCCAGCGCGCACGCGGCCACGGCCAGCGCCGTGTCACAAGCCTCCACGCCCGGATGCGGCTGGTCGAGCTGCGCCGCGAGCAGCGGCCACGCCGGATCCCGATCGGCCCGGTACAGCTGGAGACACTGCAGGCAAGCGGTGACGCCCGGCACCACCAGTGGGCCGACGGCCGCGACAGCCTCCCGGACCGCCACCACGAGGTAGGGCGCTCCCTCGCGCTGGAGCTGCGCGCGACTCGCGGCGTCCGGCTCGCCGGCGACCAGCACTAGATCGGCGTCCGCGTCAGCGGGGCGCCCTGGAGCGGCACGTCCGGTTGCCATCCGGCTCCACGCCTCGGACTCCGTCAGCCCGACATGCTCGGGCCGCCAGCCGCCGGGCAGCACGTCTGCCGGGCCGAGGCGGCGCTGCCCGTCCAGGGTGACCAGACCGACTCCGGCGGCTTGCAGCAGGGTCGCGACCGGGGCCCCGAGCCGGTTGCCGCCCCGCACGTCCACATGCAGCCGGCCGCGCCGCCGCAGCACGCGCTGCGCCGCCCCGGCACCGGGATGCACCAGCGACAGCGAGGCGAGCTCGGGCTGTTCACGTTCGCGTTCGGGCCGCGGGCAGACGGAATCCGGCTCGGGAGGCGCCGGGAAGTCGAGGAGGTCAGCATGCTCGAGCAGTCCGACCAGATGCTCGGCTGCCTGCGGCGGAACGCCGAGCCGTCGGGCCTGTGCCGGAACGTCCTCACGCGTGCAGGAGCCGTCGAGCAGCCGCAGCACCGTGCGGACGGTCGCCTCGCAGCCGGACAGCACCACTGCCCGGGCCGGGTCAACACCGAGTTGCAGGACGCCGGGCTCACGCCACAGGCGGCGGATCGCCGGCTTGATCATTAGGCGAGGGGGTGGAGGTTCGATCTGGTGCGGCATGCCCGGCAGCGTGGCAGGCGGAGCAAACTGATCGCGGCCATCGTCCACAGGCGTGAGCGGTGCGCCCGAGCGCCGGAGTCCGCCTGGGGCAGTGAAGCGCCGGAGAAAACGCTGCGAATCTTAACTGCCCCGAGCGCCAGCGCCCGGGGCAGTCGCCGTAGAAAGAGGTCAGGCCTTACCGAGGATGCGGTTCATCTTGGTTCCGCATACCGGGCACGGGCCCTGCGCCATGCGGCGGCCGGACTCGCTGACCCGCACCTCACCGTCGAAGTCGCGCTTGTCCTTGCACTTCACGCAGTAACCGTTGTAGCTCTCGGCCACGCGGTCCTCCTCAGCAGAAGCGGCGATTTCGCCGGCTGACCGCCGGGTCGCGGCCAGCTCCGCAGTCACCCTACCCACGCCCAGCGCTTACGCACCGCAGCGAGGCGATGGCGTGGCGCCACGCCGCACGCCGGTACGTCCGGGGTCTGGGGCCGACGCCGTCCGGCCGCCCGTAGGCGGCCCGACGGAACGGAGCCGAAATATGCGGAGCCCCCAGGGCTCGTTCGAAGATCCGCCTTCCCCTTGCGGACCTCGTCCCGGCACCCTGGGGGCTCCGATGGAAAGGACGCTAGAGGGCGCCTCCGAAGCACGTCAACGCTGTCGTCCCCCGACTGTGGACAAGCCTGTGGACGGCGTGGGGAGCGCGCGGTGTGTTGCTGTGGAGGGCCGGTGCATCGCCACTGGACAAGTGTGCAAGTGGCTGTGGAACAACACAGTGACCTGCGCTTTCACCCTGCACACCCTGTGGAGAAAAGAAAGTTCGCGAGGAAACTTTCACCGTCACCGGTATCCAGCCATGGCGTAGATTGGCCGCTCGTGAGGGACGCCGGGCCGAGTAAGTCGAAGAGCTCATCGGAGCGTGCCGAGGTCGAGGTACGTCGCAGCGACCGCCGGCGTCGCACCGTGTCCGCATACCGGCGCGACGGGCGCATCGTGGTGCTCGTGCCGGCCCGGATGTCGGCGGTTGAGACGGAGCGCTGGGTGACCCAGATGGTGGCCCGGCTGGAGCGGCGGGCGACAACGACGCGCGCTGGGGACGGCGAACTTGCTGCGCGTGCGGCGGTGCTGTCCCGGCGTTACCTGGCGGGCCGGGCTCGTCCGGCCAGCGTCCGGTGGGTATCGAACCAGCGGTCGCGCTGGGGGTCCTGCACGCCGTCCACGGGTGACATCCGCCTGTCGGACCGCTTGTCGCAGCTGCCCGACTGGGTGGTGGACTACGTACTGCTCCATGAACTCGCGCACCTGCTGTGCCCCGGCCACGGGCCCGACTTCTGGGCGCTGCTGGAGGCGTACCCGCGGACCGAGCGCGCGAGGGGCTACCTGGAAGGTGTCAGCGCGACCGCTGATCTGCGGCTGACCGATGAGGACGACGTCGACGAGAACGCCCGCACCGACGACGACCCGACGGACGACGGCCCTACGGACGACCCCACGGATTAGGCCTCCGGCTGTTCGTCCTCACCGGGGGCATCGCCGTGCGCCTCTCCCGAGGATTCCCCGGGCGTCTCCTGCGGGGGCAGGTCGGTGAGGCTGGAGATGTCCAGTGCGGCGGCGCCGGTCGCGAATGCGGCCGGGTCCTCCAGGTCGTCCCCGGTGGGCAGCAGGTCCGGATGTGACCAGAGGGCGTCGCGGCCCTCGATCCCGCGAATCTCCGCCAGGGATCGCCACAGGGTCGCCGCCTCGCGAAGCCGGCGCGGCCGCAGTTCCAGGCCGACCAGGGTGGCGAAGGTCTGCTCGGCGGGGCCGCCGGTCGCCCGGCGACGGCGGACGGTCTCGCGCAGCGCCGTCGAGCTGGGCAGCTTGCCGCGGGTCGCCGCGTCCACGACCTCGTCGACCCAGCCCTCGACCAGCGCCAGCGCGGTCTCCAGCCGGCGCAGCGCCGCCTTCTGCTCGGGAGTCTCCTGCGGCTCGAACATGCCGCCGGACAGCGCCTGCTGCAGCGCCTCGGGGTCCTGCGGGTTCAGGTCTCGGACGGCGGATTCCAGCGCATCGGTGTCGACCCGAATGCCCTTCGCGTACGCCTCCACCGCGGCGAAAAGGTGACCTCGCAGCCACGGCACATGGCTGAACAACCGCATGTGCGCCGCCTCGCGGGCGGCCAGGAACAGCCGCACCTCGTCGGCGGGGATCTCCAGGCCCTTGCCGAACGCGGCCACGTTCGCCGGAAGCAGGGCCGCCCGGCCGCCCGGCCCCAGCGGAAGCCCGACGTCGGTGGAGCTGACCACCTCCGCGGCCAGCGAGCCCAGCGCCGAGCCGACCTGGGCGCCGAACATCATGCCGCCGACGGTGCGCATCATGCCCATCAACGGGCCGGCCATCGGTGCCATCTCCGCCGGCATCGCCGAGCCCATGGCCTCCACCACCCGCGCGGCCACCGGGTCGCACAGCTGCGCCCACGCCGGCTGCGTCGCCTCCACCCACCGGCGCCGGCTCCAGGCCTCGACGGAGGTGACGCCACTCGGCAACGTCGTCGCCTCGTTCAACCACAGGTCCGCGAGCTCGACGGCTTCCCGGATGCGCGCGGTGTCGGTGGGGCTGGTCCCCGGATCGTCGGCCCCCGCGGCGGTCAGCGCGCCCTCCTTCGCGAGGTCCCAGTTCACCGGGCCGCCCTGCCAGGACATGAGATCGGCGAAGCGGTGCAGCGCCGCCCCCAGGTCGGCGGGGTTCGCCCCGGCAGCGCCGAACATCGCCGAGAACGGATCGTTGGCCCGGCCGCCCTCGTCGTCGCCGTTGCCGGGGCTGAAACCGAAGGGAAGGTTGCTCATTCGGCCACGGTACCGGGGGTCGGCCGTCCCGGGGTGGCGCCGTCGGTTCGGCGTCGTAACCTCATGAAATGGACCAGATCCGCCTCCTCGACGTCCGCGACACGCCGCTGTCAGCCGACGAGGTGCTCGCCGCCGTCGCCGATCCCCGGGCCGGGGGGATCGCGCTGTTCCTGGGGGCGGTCCGGGACCAGGACGGCGGCCGGTCGGTGCAGCGGCTGGGCTACAGCGCCCACCCGTTGGTGCAGGAGGAACTGCGCCGCGTGGCGCAGTCAGTGATCGACGACTTCCCCGTGATCGGGCTGGCCGCGGTGCACCGGACCGGCGACTTGGAGATAGGCGACACAGCCGTGATCGTGGCTGTTTCCTGTGCGCACCGCGGCGAGGCGTTCGAGGCGGCACGCCGGCTGATCGACGATCTGAAGGCGACCGTCCCCGTCTGGAAGCACCAGCACTTCTCCGACGGCGGCAACGAGTGGGTGGGGAGCCCTTGAGCGAGCCGCAGGTCGCCCCGCCGGCGTCGAAGGCGCCCGGGCGCCTCCCGTCCAGCAACGGGTGGACGGCTCTGGTGCTGATTGCGTCGCTGATCGTGCTGGCGGCGCTCGTTCCGGTCCCCTATGTGGTGCTGGCGCCGGGACCGGTCACCGACACGCTCGGCTCGGTGAATAAGCAGCCCCTCATCACCATCACCGGCCGCCGGACCTACCCGACCGAGGGCCGGCTGGACCTCACCACGGTGTCGGTGAGCGGTGGGCCGCAGTCGCCGCTGCAGCTGGGGCGGGCGGTGACCGCCTGGTTCGACCGCCGCTATGCCGTGGTGCCCGAGTCGCTGGTGTACCCGCCGGACGCCGACGAGCAGGAGGTCGAGGAGCAGAACGCCCAGGAGATGACCGATTCCCAGCAGCAGGCCACCAGCGCCGCGCTGCGGTCCCTGAGAATTCCGGTGAGCACGTCCGTGGTGGTGCAGACCACGATCGAGGGCCTCCCGGCGCGGGGCGTGCTCGAGGCCGGAGACGTCATCCGATCGGTGAACGGGGCGCCGGTCGCCGCTGCCCAGGTGCTGCGCGAGCGAATCCGGCCGCTGCCCGTCGGCTCCACCGTGAAGCTGGGGATCGTCCGGGACGGCAGGCCGACCACCTTGACACTGCGCACGGCGGCCGACCCGGACGACGACACCCGGTCCGCGGTCGGGGTCGCGACCCGGGAGGAGCACGACTATCCGTTCGACGTCGCGATCAAGCTCGACGACGTCGGAGGTCCGAGCGCCGGCCTGATGTTCGCACTCGGCATCGTCGACAAGCTGACGCCTGGGGCGCTGACCGGCGGACGCCACATCGCCGGCACGGGGGCCATCGACGGGGACGGAAGCGTCCGGCGCATCGGCGGCATTCAGCAGAAGGTGCGGGCCGCCTCCGAAGAGGGGGCGAGCGTTTTTCTGACCCCGGCGGCCAACTGCCCGAACGCCCGGGCGGTCCGGCCCGCGGGGCTGCGCCTGATCGAAGTCGAGAAATTGTCGGACGCAGTTGCCAGTCTGGAGGCGCTGCGGACCGGCAAGGGAGATGTTCCGGAGTGCTGATCGCGGACTGAATTTCTGGCGTAGCGCTGGACCGGCTGCTGCTGCCGGCGTGCCGGCATCAATGACGGCGGGGGAGGGGGACCGTGGCGCCACGACGCGTGCCGGCGCAACCGGTGTTCGAGCACCACACCGAGCAGGCGGTCTGCAGCGGCTGTGCGAGCAGCTTCCTGACGACGCCGTCGTGCTGGCGAATCTGCGCTTCACCGACCGTTCCGGCGACCTGGAGGCCGACCTCGTCGTCGCGCTGCCGGGAGCCGGTGTGGCGGTGCTGGAGGTCAAGGGCGGCGCCGTCACGCACGACGGCACGTCCTGGCGCCAGGC
>JALYNC010000152.1 GCA_030773415.1 Actinomycetota bacterium | reverse complement strand
GGCTCCGGCGGCTCCGGCGGCCCCGCCAGCCCCCGCGACGGCCACCTCTCCGCCCAGCCCGGCCGCTGGTGCCGGCGGCGCTGCTGGTGCTGCTGGGGCGCCGGCGACCGGATCGGCGCCCGCGCCGGTGACCGTGTCCGACGCGGCGACGACGCTGACCTACGTGCCCGTGGCGATGACGATCACCGGTGGCTTCTTCGAGGCCGAGCGCTTCCTGGTCGCCCTGGAGGAGTTCGAGCGCAGCTTCCTGGTCAGCGGCATCGAGGTGCGGTCGGCTACGGACGCTCTCGGTGTCCAGGAGCTCACCGTGACGGTCAGCGGCCGGGTGTACACCGCGCCCGCGCCGGCACTGCCTCCCGTGACGGTGCCCCCGGCAACGGCGCCCGCCCCGCCGGCCGGTGCGGACGGCGCGCTGGCGGCTCCTTCCTCTGGCGTGCGCTCCGGCGCCCCGACGTCGATCCGGTAGGTGGACCTCATGAACGTCCCGCACGCCTCTTCCGAGCCCACTCCCGCCGGATCCAGCCGCGCTCGCGTGGTCCTGCTCGGTGGTGCCAGCGCGGTCGCGGTCGGCCTGATCGCCGCGATCGCAACGACCGTGCTCAGCGGCAAGACCGACGTGCCGGTCGATCCGGCGGCCGCCGCGGCACCGGCAGCCCCGGCGCAGCCCGCGGTACCGAGTCAGTTGGCTCCGGGTGCACCAGCTGCTCCGGCGGCACCGGCCGCTCCCGCGCCGCCCGTGGCGCCGGTCGTCGCGCCGCGGAACCCGTTCCTTCCGCTGGTGCAGGCGGACCTTCCGCTGCTTCCCTCGACGCCGCCCCTACCCGGGGGTTCGCCGTCGCCGTCGCCGTCATTAGGCACCGGCGGCAACGGGAGCGCGTCGCCGTCGCCGACCGTCTCACCCTCGGCGAGCCGATCGCCGGCGGGCAACCGTGCGGTGAGCGGCACGGTGGAGCTGCACAACCTGCCACGGCTTCCGGGTGCCACCCCGCACTGCGGGGCGGCCCGTCTCGTCCACGAGGTGCGCGTCCGGGCGGCCGGACGACCGGACGCCGTCGCCACGCTGAGCAAGACCGGCACCGTCATCGACAGTGGTCCGGCGTCCCGGGCCCTGGTCCGGTTCGGGTGCCGCTTCACGTACACGGTCAAGCTCAGCTCGACCGGGACGACGTCCTACGTGTTCGAGGTGGTGCGCCGCACGCCGTACGCCAGCAAAGCCGCCACGCCGGTCTCGCCGTCGTCCATCGCGGACGGCAAGGGCCCGTCCCTGCGCCTCGGCTGACAGCGGCTGACAGCGGCTGACAGCGGCTGACAGCGGCGGGCCGGCAGGCCCGCGTCGCACTGCCGCGGACGTGCATCGGCGGCGTGAAAGAATTCCGCCATGCTGCGCTGGCTGACCGCGGGTGAATCGCACGGGCCCGCCCTGACGGCCGTGCTGGAGGGGATGCCGGCCGGTGTGCCGGTGACCACCGACGCCGTGGCTGGCGAGCTGACCCGCCGGCGTGCCGGGTACGGCCGCGGCGCGCGGATGTCCTTCGAGCAGGACGCCGTGGAGCTGCTCGGTGGCGTCCGGCACGGGCTCACGATGGGGGGCCCGGTCGCGATCCAGGTCGGCAACTCCGAGTGGCCCAAGTGGGACGAGGTGATGGCGGCCGATCCGGTCGACGCCGAACGCCTCGCCGGGCTGGCGCGCAACGCGCCGCTGTCGCGGCCCCGTCCCGGCCATGCCGACCTCGCCGGCATGCAGAAGTACGGCTTCGACGACGCCCGCCCCATTCTGGAACGGGCAAGCGCCCGGGAGACCGCGGCCAGGGTGGCGCTCGGCGCCGTTGCGCAGTCCTTCCTTCGCGCTGTGCTCGACGTCGAGGTGCTCAGTCACGTCGTGTCCATCGGGTCGGTCCGCGCGCCGGAGGGTCTGGTGCCCAGGCCCGACCAGCGCGAGACCATCGACGCCGATCCGGCCCGCTGCCTGGATCCGGACGCCGGAGCCGCCATGGTGGCCGAGATCGACGCCGCGAAGCGGGACGCGGACACGCTCGGGGGAGTGGTGGAGGTCGTCGTCTACCACCTGCCGCCCGGCCTGGGCAGCCACGTCCACTGGGACCGGCGGCTGGACAGCCGGCTCGCCGCCGCTCTGATGGGCATCCAGGCGATCAAGGGAGTGGAGATCGGCGACGGATTCGTGACCGCCTCCAGGCGCGGTTCCGAGGCGCACGACGAGATCGACGGTCCGCTGGACGCCGTCCGGCGGCGCACGGCCCGGGCCGGCGGCATCGAGGGTGGCATGACCACCGGGGAGCTGCTCCGGGTTCGGGCGGCCATGAAACCGATCTCCTCCATTCCGCGGGCGCTGTCCACCGTCGACGTGCTCACCGGGGAGCCGGCCAAGGCGATCAATCAGCGCAGCGACGTCTGTGCCGTTCCCGCCGCCGGCGTGGTAGCCGAGGCGATGGTCGCGCTGGTGGTGGCCGATGCCGTGCTGGAGAAGTTCGGTGGCGACTCGGTTGCCGAGACCCGCCGCAATGCCGAGGCGTACCTCAAGGCCCTGGCGGTCCGGTGACGCGTCCGGCCGTCGTGCTGGTGGGCGCTCCGGGAGCCGGCAAGTCCACCGTGGGCCGGCTGCTGGCGGGCTCGCTGAATGTCCCCTTCCGCGACACCGACGCCGACATCGAGGCGCAGGCGGGGACGTCGATCTCCGACATCTTTCTCGAGCAGGGTGAGGAGCACTTCCGCGCGCTGGAGCGGCAGGCGGTGGCCGCCGCGCTGGCGGAGTGCGCGGGGGTGGTTGCCCTCGGCGGCGGAGCGGTGCTGGCCGAGCAGACCCGGCGGCTGCTCGCCGGGCACACCGTGGCATGGCTGGACGTGGAGCTCCCCGCCGCCGCCAAGCGGGTGGGGCTCGCGCGGGACCGCCCCGTCCTGCTGGGCAACCCACGATCACAGCTGTTGCGGCTGCTCGAGGAGCGGCGGCCGTTGTACGCCGATGTGGCGACGCTGCGCGTGACGACGGACGACCGTGCCGCGGCCGACGTGGCCGCCGAGATCGCCGCCGTCCTCGGCGCGCCGAACGATTCGGCCGCAAGCACCCCCGACTCCGAGGAGCGTCATGGCTGAGCCGACCCGCATCCGCGTCGGCAAGACCCCGGAGACGTCCTACGACGTCGTGGTCGGCACCGGACTGCTCGGTGAGCTGACCCCTCTGTTGTCGGGCGCCGACCGGGTGGCGATTGTGCACCCGCGGGCGCTGCGCGCCACGGCGGAGGCGGTGCACGAGGACCTGCGCGGATCCGGGTTCGACGCGCACACCGTCGAGGTGCCCGACGGCGAGTCGGCCAAGGACCTGCCGGTGGCCGGCTACCTGTGGTCCGTGTTCGGGCAGGTGCGGCTGACCCGCAGTGATGCCGTGGTGGCCATCGGCGGGGGGGCCACCACCGATCTTGCCGGTTTCGCTGCCGCCACCTGGCTGCGCGGTATCCGGGTGATCCACGTCCCTACGACGCTGCTCGGCATGGTCGACGCCGCGGTCGGGGGAAAGACCGGGATCAACACCGACGCCGGCAAGAACCTTGTCGGTGCGTTCCATCCGCCGGCCGGCGTGCTGTGTGACCTGGACACACTCGTCACTCTTCCCCGCCACGACTACATCGGCGGCCTGGCCGAGGTGATCAAGGCCGGCTTCCTCGCCGATCCCCGGATTCTCGAACTCGTGGAGGCCGATCCGGACGCCGCCACGGATCCGGCCGGGCCGGCCACCCGCGAGCTCGTCGAGCGCTCGATCCAGGTCAAGGCGGACGTGGTCACCGGTGATCTCACCGAGCAGGGCGGCCGGGAGGCGCTGAACTACGGGCACACCCTCGGCCACGCCATTGAGCGGGCCGAGCGGTACACCTGGCGCCACGGCGCGGCCGTGTCAGTCGGAATGTGTTACGCCGCCGAGCTCGGCCGGTTGGCGGGCCGGCTCGACGATGCGACCGCCGCCCGGCACGCCGAGATCCTGACCGCGGTCGGGCTGCCCATCTCCTACAAGGCCGATGCTTGGCCGCAGCTGCTGGAGACCATGCGGGTGGACAAGAAGTCACGCGGTGCCCGCCTCCGGTTCATCGTGCTGAACGGCCTGGCGCGCCCCGCGCTGCTCGACGATCCCGATCCCGGCCTGCTCGTCGCCGCCTACTCGGCGGTGGCAGCGTGACCGCCCCAGCGGGAGCGGCGGCCGGGGGGCCCGCGCCCGTACGTAAGCCGGTACATGTGCTCAACGGCGCGAACCTCGGCATGCTCGGCATCCGCCAGCCAGAGGTGTACGGCAGGGGAACACTGGCCGATCTGCAGGGCGCCTGCGCCGCCACCGCCGCCGAGCTGGGGATCGAGCTGGTCTTCCGGCAGACAGATGACGAGGGCACCCTGCTGGGCTGGCTGCACGAGGCGGCCACCGCCGCCGGTGCCGTCGTGCTCAACCCCGGTGCCTGGACCCACTACTCGCTGGCCGTGCGGGACGCCGCGTCGATCGTGACCGGCGCCGACGTTCCGCTCATCGAGGTGCACTTGTCGAATCCGGGGGCCCGCGAGCCGTTCCGGCACACCGATGTGGTGGTCGGAGTGGCCACCGGTGTGATCGCCGGCTTCGGAGTCCAGTCCTACCTGCTCGCGCTGCGGGCGGCGGCGGCTTCCCTGCCGTAGCGCTGCGGGGTGCGCGGCGACCGTGTCGTGGTGCCGCCTGGCGGGGCCGTCGTCCTGCCGGCAGGGAACGACTTTCCGCTGGGTTAGAGTTGGGTCAACCCGCACTCGACGCGAAGGATGGCACCGCCGTCCGGTAGGAGAACTGCGCCTCGTGGCGACCACGAACGATCTGAAGAACGGCATGACGCTCTCGCTGGACGGCGGCCTGTGGAGCGTCGTGGAGTTCCAGCACGTGAAGCCCGGCAAGGGCGGCGCCTTCGTGCGCACCACGCTGAAGAACGTGCTGTCCGGAAAGGTCGTGGACAAGACCTTCAACGCCGGCGTCAAGGTCGACGTGGCGCTGGTCGACCGGCGCGAGATGAACTACCTGTACAAGGACGGCGCGGAGTACGTCTTCATGGACGCCGACACCTACGACCAGCTCCACATTCCGGCCGAGACG
The DNA here is from genome assembly GCA_030773415.1 of Actinomycetota bacterium. Taxonomy (GTDB): domain Bacteria; phylum Actinomycetota; class Actinomycetes; order JALYNC01; family JALYNC01; genus JALYNC01. The sequence continues at coordinate 5,521 of JALYNC010000152.1, read as the reverse complement.
GTCGCGGGCGCGGCGAACTACCTGCTGGAGAACATGACGGCGACGGTCGCCATCCACGACTCGACGCCGCTGTACGTCGAGCTGCCGGCCTCGGTCGAGTTGATCATTTCCCAAACCGATCCTGGCCTGCAGGGTGACCGCTCCACGGGCGGCACCAAGCCCGCCACCCTGGAGACCGGCGCGCAGATCGCGGTGCCCCTGTTTCTCACCACGGGCGAGAAGGTGAAGGTCGACACACGAGACGGCCGCTACCTCGGCCGCGTCAACAGCTGATCGCCGACGATGAGGCGCAGCAAGGCCCGCAAGCGGGCGCTGGACGTGCTCTACGAGTCTGAGCTGCGCGGCACCGACCCGGTCACCACGCTGGCCACCCGGCTGGCTCAGGCCGACCCGCCGGTGCCGGAGTACACCGTGGAGCTGGTCGAGGGCGTGGTGGCGCACCGCCGGCGCATCGACGAGCTGCTGGAGACCTACTCCGAGGGCTGGACGCTCGAGCGGATGCCGCCGGTGGACCGCAACGTGCTCCGGCTGGGCGTCTACGAGCTGTTGTGGCGTGACGACGTACCCGATGCGGTCGTGCTGGACGAGGCCGTGCAGCTGGCCCAGTCGCTGTCCACGGACTCCTCGCCATCGTTCGTGAACGGACTGCTGGCGCGGTTGCTCAGTCTCAAGCCGTCCCTGTCCGGCTGAAGACCTGCCCGGCTAGAAACTGCCCGGCTGAACCCCTGTCCGGCTCGAAATTCGGAGCGCGAGCGCCCGAGCTGTTCAAGCCGGACAGGACAGCGGACCGTCAGCTGGCCGCGTCGACCGCCCGGCGGGCGTCGACGCCGAGCACGCCCCAGCCGATGAGCTGCTCGGTGAGCGCACTGGGTGACTCGTCGTAGATGACGGCCAGCGAGCGCATGTCCTCCTGGCGGATGGACAGGACCCGGCCGTTGTAGTCGCCGCGCTGGCTCTGGATGGTGGCCGCGTACCGGGCCAGCGGGGCTGCCTCGTCCTCCGGGACGCTCTGCAGCTGCTCCAGATCAATGATCAGCTTGGGGCTCGGCTCGGCGGCGCCGTTCGGGCCGCCTTCGGGAAGCAGCTCTGCGACCGGCACGCCGTAGAAGTCCGCCAGGTCGGCCAGCCGCTGCACGGTCACCGCCCGGTCGCCCCGCTCGTACGAGCCGACCACGACAGCCTTCCACCGACCCTGGGACTTCTCCTCGACGCCGTGCAGCGACAGGCCCTGCTGCGTGCGGATGGCGCGAAGTCTGCTTCCCAGAGCCTTTGCGTAGTCGGTCATAGATCGTCCCGTCGGTCGGCGGTTGTAACTGAACAGGGGGCCGGGCGCCGGTCTCACCACTGGCTCGGGAGGGGCCTCGGCTGCCTAGCAGCCGAGGGGTGACCGAGAACCCCTGCCGTCATCGCCTCGCTCCGGTGGTTACGCTTAGTGACGGTATGGCCTTGGTCACGGTGCGTCAAGCATCCGCCGCAAACCCGGGCGCATGACACCCGTTCGGCTCTCCTGCGGGAGCCGGCGGAGCCGGCGGACCCGCCGGGCCTGCGGCCGTTCGCCCTCCACCGCTGCGCCCGCCCCCGGCGGCGACGCCGGTGCCGCTGATAGCCTGACCGTGTTCGACGTCCTTTAAGGCCCGTCCCGTGAGGCGGGGAAGGAGGTCCATGGCCGTGCAGGCTGACCCGACCGACCGACCGCCCGGCTCCGCGCCCCTCGATGCCGGCGATGCCCGCGATGCCCGCGCAGCGCGCACCGTCCTCGAGGCGGCCGAGCTGCAACGCGCAGTGACCCGGATCGCACACGAGATCCTGGAGCGCACCCGCGGCGCGAGAAACGTCGTTCTGCTGGGTGTGCCAACACGGGGCGTGACCGTGGCGGCCCGGCTGGCCGCGCGCATTGAGGCCGTCGAAGGCCTGAAGGTGCCGGTCGGCTCCCTCGACGTGACGATGTACCGGGACGATCTGCGGCTGCGGGGCGTGCGGGCGCTGGAGAAGACCGCGCTGCCCGCTGAGGGCCTGGACGAGCGCATCGTGGTCCTCTGCGACGACGTGCTGTTCTCCGGCCGGACCGTCCGCGCCGCCCTGGACGCGCTGTCCGATCTCGGCCGGCCGGCCGCCGTCCAGCTCGCCGTGCTCGTCGACCGTGGGCACCGCCAGCTGCCGATCCGCGCCGACTACGTCGGCAAGAACCTGCCCACCTCGATGCGGGAGACGGTCCACGTGCTGCTCGCCGAGCACGACGGCCGGGACGCCGTGCTGCTCGGGGAGTCCGGTCGCACCCGGACGCAGGCAGCGTCGTGAAGCGTCACCTGTTGTCCGCCGACGACCTCAGCGCCGAGGACGCGGTGCTCATCCTCGACACCGCCGAGGAGCTCGCCCAGGTCTCCGGGCGGACCGTCAAGAAGCTGCCCACCCTGCGTGGCCGCACGGTGGTGAACCTGTTCTTCGAGGACTCGACCCGCACCCGCACCTCATTCGAGGTCGCCGCCAAGCGGCTGTCCGCCGACGTGATCAACTTTTCCGCCAAGGGCTCCAGCGTCTCCAAGGGCGAGTCGCTCAAGGACACCGCCAGCACGCTGGAGGCGCTGGGCGCAGACGGCATCGTCGTCCGGCACAGCTCCTCGGGTGCGCCGCACCGCCTTGCCGGCTGGGTCCGCGGCGCGGTGGTGAACGCCGGCGACGGCACGCACGAGCATCCGACGCAGGCGCTGCTCGACGCGTTCACGATGCGCAGCCGGCTGGGCCGGATCGAGGGCCTGTCCGTGGTGATCGTCGGGGACATCCTGCACAGTCGGGTGGCCCGCTCCAACGTGCTGCTGCTGCACACGCTGGGGGCGCGGGTGACGCTGGTGGCCCCGCCCACCCTGTTGCCGCACGGGGTGGACCGGTGGCCGGCGGAGGTCTGCTACGACCTCGACACCGTGCTGCCCAAAGCCGACGTCGTGATGATGCTCCGGGTACAGCAGGAGCGGATGAACGCCGCGTACTTTCCTTCCGCGCGCGAGTACAGCCGTCGGTACGGGCTCGACGCCCGGCGCATGGCGCTGCTGCCGGACACGTCCATCGTGATGCACCCCGGCCCGATGAACCGCGGCATGGAGATCGCCGCCGAGGTGGCCGACTCCCCGCGGTCCACGATCGTGGAGCAGGTCGCGAACGGAGTGAGCGTCCGGATGGCCGTGCTCTACCTACTGCTCGGCGGCACGGAGGTCCAGCAGTGAGCGCTCAGGCGACGGGAGCCTGGTTGATCCGGGGGGCGCGGCTGCTGGGGGACGAGGCCGTCGACCTGGTGCTGACCGGTGGGCGGATCGCGGCGGTCGGCACCGGACTCGATGCGCCGGCCGGCGCCACGGTGCTGGACGCGAGCGGGCTCGTCGCGTTGCCCGGGCTGGTCGATTTGCACACGCATCTGCGGGAGCCGGGCCGCGAGGACGCCGAGACGATCGCCACCGGCACGGCCGCCGCGGCTCTCGGTGGGTATACGGCGGTGCACGCCATGGCCAACACCGACCCGGTGGCCGACGTGGCCGGCGTGGTCGAGCAGGTATGGCGGCTGGGTCAGGAGGCCGGGCACTGCGACGTGCACCCGGTCGGCGCCGTGACCGTCGGGCTGGGTGGTCAGCGGCTCGCCGAGCTCGGGGCGATGGCCGACAGCGCCGCCCGGGTCCGGGTCTTCTCCGACGACGGCCACTGCGTCGACGACGCCGTGCTGATGCGGCGGGCCCTGGAGTACGTCAAGGCTTTCGACGGGGTGATCGCGCAGCACGCGCAGGAGCCCCGGCTGACGGCCGGCGCCCAGATGAACGAGGGGGTGCTGTCGGCGCGGCTGGGCCTGACCGGCTGGCCGGCGGTGGCCGAGGAGGCGATCGTCGCCCGTGACGTGCTGCTCGCGGCGCACGTCGGCTCCCGGCTGCACGTCTGCCACGTCTCCACCCGCGGAACAGTCACGATCCTGCGGCTGGCCAAGTCCGCCGGCCTGCCCGTCACCGCTGAGGTGACCCCGCACCACCTGATGCTGACCGAGGACTGCGCCGACGGCTACGACCCGGTCTACAAGGTGAATCCGCCGCTGCGCACCGCGGACGACGTCGAGGCGCTACGGGAGGCGCTGATGGACGGCACCATCGACGCGGTGGCCACCGACCATGCTCCTCATCCGGTGGAGGACAAGCAGACCGAGTGGGCGGCTGCCGCCTTCGGCATGGTCGGCCTGGAGACAGCGCTGTCCGTGGTCGCCGCCGCCGTGGTCGAGCCTGGACGGATGACCTGGGCCGAGGTGGCCGACCGGATGTCCTATCGGCCCGCCAGGATTGGCCGGCTCGCCGATCAGGGGCTGCCGCTGGAGCACGGCAATCCGGCAAACCTCACGCTGGTCGACCCGGCGGTCCGCCGGGCGGTCGACCCCGCCGCCACCGCCTCCCGGAGCCGGAACAACCCCTACGTCGGCCTCGAACTGCCATGCCGTGTGGTCGCCACGTTCCTTCGTGGCCGGCCAACGGTGCTGGACGGCACGCTCACCGGCGCCCAGGCCGGTGGACCGGTCGGTGCCGGGCTCGGTCCGACGGCGGAGCGGCCATGAACTTCGAGCGGGTGATCCTCACCCTTCTCGTGCTGGCGGTGGCTGTCACCGGCATCGTGGCGATGCGGCGGGGGTGGAAGCGCAAAGAGGCCCAGACGGCCGACATGCCCGCCCTGCTTCGCCCGCGGGCGTTACCGGAAGGCGTGGTTCCCCCCATGCTGCCGGGCTTCTACGTCGGCACCTCCGTCGGCGGGGACTGGCTGAACCGGGTGGTGGCGTACGGCCTGTCGGAGCCGTCGCCGGCACGGCTGCTGCTGGTGTCGGACGGCGTGGTGGTTGATCGGACCCCGACGGAGTTCCTCATCTCCACCGAGGCGATGGTCGGCTGCCGACTGGGCAGCGCGGCGGCCGGCAAGGTGATCGGCGCCGGAGGTCTGATCATCATCTTGTGGCGACACGGCGGGCGTGATCTCGAGACCGGGTTCCGGGCGGACTCGCAGGCCGAGCACCCCGCGTGGGTCGACCGCATCAACGCTCTGATTTCCCGGCGCCCCGCTACGCCTTCCCCAGCGCCACAGCCGCAGCCGCAGCCGCAGTCCGAGCCGCAGCCCGAGCCGCAGCCGCAGTCGCAGCCCGAGCCGCAGCCCCTGGCGGGCTCCGAGCAGGCGCCGCCGTCGGCTGAGCCCGGCCAGCCGGAGGGCGGCCCGGTAGCGCCACCCGCGCCAGGAGCCGTTTCGCTGGCCGTCGTGGAGGCGTCTGCCGCACGCGGGGATGCGACCCCGAACGAGCCCGTCGACCCTGCGCCGCCGGCGACGAGACCGCCGTCCGATGCAGCCGGTGACCTGCTGGTACCTGGCGCGCCCCGCACCTCCGCGGCGGGCGGCCTGCCCCCTGTGCCGCTGGCCACGCCATCGCCGACGGCCACGCCATCGCCGACGGCCACGCCATCGCCGACGGCCACGCCATCGCCGACGGCCACGCCATCGCCGACGGCCACGCCATCGC
>JALYNC010000151.1 GCA_030773415.1 Actinomycetota bacterium | reverse complement strand
GATCTAGGGTTCCGGGCCGCCTGCTGTGCGCAACCAGTCCGCCGCGCCGGACGCCGCCGTCGTCCGGGCTGCGTGGCTCAGCCGCCCCGGAGCACCGCCCCGGTCCGCTCGGCGGCCGCGGCGACGGCGGCGTCCCGTGTCGCGGCGATCTCTTCGGCCGTGAGCGTCCGGTCGGGGGCCCGGAAGCGCAACGCGAAGGCCAGCGACCGACGGCCGGCGCCCACCTGCTCGCCGGCGTAGACGTCGAACAGCCGCACCGACTCCAGCAGCGGGCCGGCGCCGTCTTGCAGGGCGGTCTGCACGCTCGCTGCCGGCAGCTGTTCGTCGACGACGAGCGCGACGTCGGCCGTCGCCACCGGGTACGCCGACACCGCCGGCCCGCGCACCGCCTCCGGAGCCGCCGCCAGCAGTACGTCCACGTCCAGCTCCACCGCGCAGGTGCGCGCCGGGAGGCCCAGGGCGGCGATCGTGCGGGGGTGCAGCTCCCCGGCGTGCCCGATCAGTCGGCCGGAGACCTCGATGCGGGCGCACCGGCCGGGATGCCACGGGGCGTGCCGGCCGGCCGAGACGTCGACCGGCACCGAGATGGCTGTGGCCACGCTCCGGGCGAGCTCCACCGCGTCCGCCCAGGTGGCGTCCCGGCTCTGGCCCCACCAGCCGGCCTGCTCGCGAACTCCGGCCAGCACCGCGGCGAGCCGCCGCGGCTGCTCAGGAAGGGCCGCGTCGAGCAGGGCGAGCTGCTCGGCGGCGGGGCGCCGCGTGACCGGCAGGGACGGCGCACGGACCGGCTCCGATCCGGACCGGAAGACCAGCCCCATCTCGAACAGCGCCACGTCCGGATGCCCGCGACCCACATTGAGCTTGAGCGCCTGCAGCAGCCCCGGTAGCAGGCAGCTGCGCAGGGATCCTTCGGTGCCCGCCAGCGGGTTGGCCAGCCGGACCGTCCGGCGGCGGGCGTCCTCGGGCTCCAGTCCGAAGGCGTCCCAGACGTCGTCGGACAGGAACGGCATCGTGAGCACCTCGGTGTAACCGGCGGCCGCGACCGTCCGGCTGAGGTGCCGGCGCAGCCGCTGCTCCTGGGTCAGCCCCCGACCGGCCGGCGCCTGCGGCAGCACAGCGGGGATGGTGTCGAACCCCTCGAGCCGCAGCACCTCCTCCACCAAATCGACGGGCTCCCGCAGGTCGGGCCGCCATGACGGTGGCGCGACGGACAGCGATTCCGCGCTCCCCTCCGCCACCGTGCAGCCGACCTCGGTCAGCCGGCGCGTGACCGTGTCAGCCTGGACATCCCGGCCCGCGATCCGGCCGGCCAGCGCAACCGGGAAGGCGATTGAAGCCACCTCGGGCGCCGCTCCGACGTCGGTCGAGCCGGCTGCCGTCCCGCCGCCGAACCGGATCAGCAGGTCGGCCGCAATTTGCGCGGCCAGGACCGGCAGCGCCGGGTCGACACCGCGCTCGAAACGGCGTGACGCCTCCGAGGACAACCTGTGGCGGCGGGAGGTCCGGGCCACCGTCACCGGATGGAAGTGGGCTGACTCGAGGACGACGTCCGTCGTACCGGCGCCGACCTCACTGCTCGCCCCGCCCATCACCCCGGCCAGCGCGAGCGGCCCGGCGTCGTCGGCGATCAGCAGGTCCTCGGGGTGCAGCTCGCGGTCCACTCCGTCGAGGGTGGGAAGCCGCTCCCCCGCCCGCGCACGGCGCACGGTGATGGCGCCGGCCAGCTTCTGACGGTCGAAGGCGTGCAGCGGCTGGCCCAGCTCCAGCAGCACGTAGTTGGTCACGTCGACGGCCAGCGAGATCGGCCGCATGCCGGCCAGGAGCAGCCGCCGCTGCATCTCCATCGGCGTGGGCGCACTCGGGTCGACGCCGGTGACCAGCTGAGCCACGTAGCGGTCACAGCCGTCCGGGGCCTCGACCCGCACGGCTTGAGCAGGCCCCGTGGACGCGGTCGACGCCGTCGACGCCGACGAGGCGGGGCCGGTGCCCGTGCGCTCCGCAGGATCGCGGAATGGCACACCGAAGGCCGTCGCGGCCTCGCGGGCCAGGCCGCGGATGCTGAAGGCGTATCCCCGGTCGGGCGTGACCGCGACGTCGAGCACCTCGTCCCGGAGGCGCAGATAGCCGGCCACGTCGGCGCCGAGAGGGACGTCGGCGGGCAGCACCAGGATGCCCTCGTGCTCGTTGCCGAGGCCCAGTTCCCGGGACGAGCAGATCATCCCCTCGCTGGTCCGCCCGTACGTCTTGCGCGCCGAAATCTCCCCCATGACGGGCAGCGTCGACCCGGGGACGGCGACCGCCACCTTGTCGCCGGCGACGAAGTTCGAGGCTCCGCAGACGACGAAGGACCGGGCTCCGCCGAAATCCAATGCGCAGTACCGGATCGGCTTCTTGAACCCGGACAGCTCCTCGACCTCGAGGACCTGGCCGACCACCACGCCGGACACGTCAGCGCCATAGCTGTCGACGCCCTCGACCTCGAAGCCGGCCCGGATCAGCGCGGCCGCGATCTCGGACGCCGGGACGTCGGGCAGGTCGGCGTGCTCGCGCAGCCAGGACAGCGGGGCGCGCATCAGGTCTCCATTCCGAACGCGGTGGTGAACCGCACGTCGCCTTCGATCATGTCCCGCATGTCCGTGACGCCGTTGCGGAACATCAGGGTGCGGTCGATGCCCATGCCGAACGCGAAGCCGCTGTACCTGTCGGGGTCGACCCCGCAGGCGATGAGGACGTGCGGGTGGACCATGCCGCAGCCACCCCACTCGATCCAGCCCTCACCGGAGCAGGTACGGCAGCCGGTGCCGTCACAGTTGAAGCAGAGCAGGTCGACCTCGGCCGACGGCTCGGTGAAGGGAAAGAAGTGCGGCCGCAGCCGCGTCCGCAGCGAGGGCCCGAACATCGCGCGGGCGAAGGCGTCCAGCGTGCCGCGCAGGTGCGCCATCGTGATGCCCTCGTCCACCACCAGGCCCTCCACCTGGGTGAACACCGGCAGGTGGGTGGCGTCCAGTTCGTCGGCGCGGAACACCCGTCCGGGGCAGACGACGTAGACCGGCGGGGTGCGGGTGAGCAGGGCGCGCACCTGCACGGGCGAGGTGTGGGTGCGCAGCACCAGCCCGGACCCCTCCGGGGCGACGTAGAGGGTGTCCTGCATCTCCCGGGCGGGGTGGTCGGGCGGGAAGTTCAGGGCGTCGAAGTTGTGCCACTCGGTCTCCACCTCGGGGCCTTCGGCGACCTCGTAGCCCATGGCGACGAAGACGTCGGCGATGCGCTCCTGCAGCGTGGTGATGGGGTGCCGGGCGCCGCGAGGGACGCGGTCCCAGGGCAGGGTGACGTCCACTACCTCCTCAACCAGCACGCGCTCGTCGCGCTCGGCCTCCAGCTCGATCCGGCGCTGCTCCAGCGCCTCGCTCACCGCCCGCCGCGCCGCGCCGACCCGCTTGCCGGCGTCGGCCTTCGCCGACGGCGGCAGCGCGCCGATCTCGCGGTTGGCCAGTGCGAGCGGCGACCGGTCCCCCGCGTGGGCGGTGCGGACTGCCGCAAGGGCGGCCAGGTCCACCGCGGCGGCTATCGCCTGCAGAGCCTCGTTCCGCACCCGGTTGAGCTCCTCGGCGGACAGCCGGCTCACCTCGACAGGGTCGTAGCTCTTGTTCGGTGCTGACATCGACATCCGATCGGTGACGTCCGGCCGAAAACGACCGGAAGATATGCGGCGAATTCTAGGAGGCGGCCCGAGGCGCCGGACCGGCGTCGCCGGCTGGGCCGCGAGTGCCCGGGTTCGGGCTGCGGGTCTTTGGGGCGCCCGCAGTTCCGCCTGCCCACAGTTCGGGGCCGGGAGCTCCGGAGGCCCTACAGAAACGACGGGGTGCCGGCGGGCAGCGTGAAGCGCAGCTCGGCCCCACCGGAGGCGCAGCGGCCGGCGGTGATCGTCCCGCCGTGTGCCTCCACCAGGCCGCGGCTGATGAACAGGCCGAGACCGGTGCCGCCGCGGCGGCTGCCGCGCCAGAACTTGCGGAAGACCCGGCCGGCGGCCTCCGGCGAGATACCGGCACCCTCGTCGCAGACCGTCACGACGGCGCCAGGCGGATCGTCGGCCGGCTCGACGGTGACCGTCACGGTCCCGGCGCCGTGGCGGACGGAATTCTCGATCAGATTGCCCAGCACCTGGCTCAGCTTGTCCGGGTCCACCCACATCTCCGGCAGCGGGCCGGTGACGCTGAGCACGAAGCGGTCCGCCGGTTCACCGGAGGCGATCTGCCCGTCGAAGGACCGTTGGACCGCCGCCGGCAGGTCGACGACCTGCTTGCGCAGCTCGACCCGACCGGACTCGATCCTGGAGACGTCGAGCAGCTCGGTGATCAGGCGCGTGACGCGGTCGGAGTCGGCGTTGACCGTCTGCAGCATCAGCAGCCGCTGCTCGTCGCTGAACCGCTCCCACTTGGCGAGCAGGGTCGCTGTGAACCCCTTGATGCTGGTCAGCGGGCTGCGTAGCTCATGCGCCACCGTGGCGACGAGGTCGGCGCGGCTGCGCTCGATGCGGGCTCGGGCGGCACCGGAGCGGAAGCACACGGTCAGCTGCACAACGCGTCGCTCGGAGTCGCGGGAGTATGTGGCGGTCACCAGCAGCTCGACGTCGTCGCCGGACGCCAGCAGCAGCGAGCGCTCGGGCTGACCGCGGCGGATGTTGAGGCCGTCGTACGGCCGGGTGCAGTCCCACCAGTTCCGCCCGCCGCTGTCTACCAGCGGCAGCACGTCGCAGTACCAGCGGCCGAGCGCCTCGTTGCGGTCGACACCGAGCAGGCGTGCCCCCGCGAGGTTGAGCGCCGTCACGAGCCCGGCGGAGTCGGCGACCAGTAGGCCGTCCGGGAGCTCGTCGTACCGGGTGACGGCAGGCTCGACAGGCACCGGGCTGGTCACCGTCGCCTCCCCGCACGCCCGCCGGACTAGCTGTGCCGGGCCCTGGGAACGCGGGAACCAGCAGGCCGGCTCGCACGACGCCGTACCGGGCGTCGTCACCTACCGGACGGGATCAGCGTACGGGTGCCGGGGCACCGCTGTCCCCGCCTGCGCTGGGTGTTCCTGGTGATCGCTGCGCCCGGGCCGACGCGTACAGGCACACCGCGGCGGCCGTGGCCAGGTTGAGGCTCTCCGCCCGTCCGTAGATCGGCACGGCCACCGAGCTGTCCGCCAGCCGCCGCAGAGGCTCTGGCAGCCCCCATGCCTCGTTGCCGAACAACCATGCGGTCGGCGCCGACAGGGCGCCTGCGTCCGTCAGCTCGTCGAGGGTTCGTGGGCTCTCCCCCGCCGCGGCGAGGACGGTGAGGCCGGCTGCGCGCAGGGCCGCGACCGCCTGCTCAGCAGAGACGCCCCGTACGAACGGGACGTGGAAGGCACTACCGGCCGAGGCCCGGATGCACTTGCTGTTGTACGGGTCCACCGAGGACTCGGCGAAGATCACCGCCGTGGCTCCCGCGGCATCCGCAGCGCGCAGCACGGTGCCGGCGTTCCCCGGATCACGCACCGCCGCAAGCACCACGACAAGTTGAAGGTCCAGCTCGCGGAGAGCGGCGAGATCGACGTCGCGGAAGCGGGCCACCCCCACCAGCCCCTGGGGCGCCTGGGTCTGCGCGAGGCCCGTCATCACCTCGCCCGACACGAGGTGCACCGGCACATCCTGTCCGGCGGCCGCGCCGACGAGGTCGGCGTGGCGGTCGGCGGCGTCCGCCGTTGCGAACAGTTCGGTCAGCGCACCGGGCTCGGCCACCGCCTCCCGCACCGCCTGCGGACCCTCGGCGAGAAACAGCCGATCCGCGTCACGGAAGGCTCGCTTGGCCAGTCTTCGCGCCGCTGTTACCCGGGGAGCGCGTACGGACGTGAGAAGGCGGGCCCCCCCGGATCCGGAAGAGCCCGCCGGACGCACCGTCGGAAAAGGGCGGTCGGTTCTCAGGCGGCGGCCGAACCGGAAGTCGCCGAACCGCCCGCCGCCGTTGCCGGCAGGGCCGCCTTGGCCGCGGTGACCAGCACGGCGAACGCCGCCGGGTCGGAGACGGCGAGCTCGGCCAGGTGCTTGCGGTCGATCTCGATCTGCGCCGCCTTCAGGCCCTGGATGAGCCGGTTGTACGTCATCCCCTCGGCGCGGGCCGCCGCGTTGATCCGCTGGATCCACAGACGCCGAAAATCACCCTTACGCGCCCGGCGGTCCCGGTAGGCGTAGGTCATCGAGTGGAGCATCTGCTCCTTGGCCTTGCGGTAGAGCCGGGACCGTTGCCCGCGGTAGCCGCTGGCCCGCTCGAGGATCATCCGGCGCTTCTTGTGGGCGTTGACCGCCCGCTTCACGCGTGCCACGAAACTGCTCCTTAATTGGTACTGCCAGGCCAAGGGTTCTGTCGTTCGGACGCCGCCACTGCCCATCCTCTGGGCGGCAGCGCCGACGCGCTCCGGCGTGACGCTGCCGGCGCTCGTGCTGTTGTCAGCGGCGGCCGAGCAGCCGCTTGACCCTCTTGACGTCCACGGGGGCCACCTCGACGGTGCCCGCCAGCCGGCGCGTCAGGGTGGAAGGCTTGTGCTCGAGCAGGTGCCTGCGGCCGGCCTGCTGGCGCACGATCTTGCCGCTTCCGGTGACTTTGAACCGCTTGGACGTGCCACTGTGGGTCTTGTTCTTCGGCATGCTGGACGCTCGCTTTTCTCGCTGGGTCTGGGGGGCCCGGACGGGTGGACGGAACGCTGCGGGTCAGCTGGCGCCGGAGGCGGGCTCGCCGGACGCGGCTGGATCGGCGCCGGCACCCGGGTCGACCGGCCGTCGGGAGCCCGGCGCCGGGCCGGGCTTCGGCGGAGCGGTCGGACGTGGTGCGCTGCTGCGCGGTGCCGGTGACCGCGGCGGAGCCGGAGCCCGGCTTCCCGTCGTGGAGCGGGGCGGAGCCATCGGCCGTGGTGTTGCGGAGGGCCGTGGTGTTGCGGAGGCCGGTGTCGCGGGTGCTGGCGTTGCCGCGGGCGGTCCCGCAGGTGCTGGTGTTGCAGAGGCCGGTGCCGCAGGTGCCCGTGTGGCGGGGGAGGCCGCGGGTGCCGTTGCCCCCGTGGCCGGTGTCGCGGCGGCCGGGGCAGGTGGTGCCGGGCTCCGTGGCGCGGCGGTCCGGGGC
>JALYNC010000150.1 GCA_030773415.1 Actinomycetota bacterium | reverse complement strand
GCACCCGACACTACGGGTGCGAGGCCTCGACGCCCATTTCCGGCTGCAACTAGTTCTTCATGTTGTCCTTGACCACGTGCTTGTGCTGGCCGATCTCCCGGGCGCAGAGCTTCCCGTCATTATTCCGGTCGTGCTTATTGCCCACGACCATGTGGCCGTCCTTCATCCACATGTGAACGTGTTGCGTCGAGACCATCTTGAAGTTGCTCGGGCTGTGCATGTTGTGACGGCCGCCGCCCTGCTGACCGTTGCCCTGCTGGCCCTGCTGGCCGTTGCCCTGCTTGCCCTGCTGGCCCTGGCTCTGTTGCTTGTGGTGTTGGTTCGTCTCGCCGCCGCCGGCGGCGGCCGGCCCGGCAACAAGAACACCGCCGATCAGCGCTGTTGCTCCGACGCTCGCAAGGGTCGACTTGAGGCGCATGTGCCCTCCTCCGTGCCCGCGTCCGAGTCGGGGGGACGACTCTGCAAGACCTGGGCTCGACAGACGTGGTCCCCGCGACACGCGCATCGGGAAACGGTCGATCACCTTACAGAAACCTTTCATAAAGCTGCGTCTAATGATCGTCACGAACTGTAAGGGTTCGTAATCGATATACAGCGTGCCGCGGGCCGGAGGCGGGTACGGGATGACGACCCAAAGTCACAGGATGGTGGTCAGTGGCAGGCGCTCGAGTGCTCCTCGTCGACGATGATCCGGTCCTCGCCGACATGGTCATGCGCTATCTGCAGCGGGACGGCTACGAGGTCGAGTGGATGGCTGACGGCACCCTGGTCGTTGACTGCGTCACCAGAGACGCCCCGAGCCTTGTCATTCTCGACCTCCTCCTGCCAGACCGGGACGGACGGGAGATCTGCCGAGAGGTTCGCCGGACAAGCAACGTCCCGATCCTCATGCTCACTGCCCTCGGCGGTATGTCGGATTGCGTTGCCGGCTTCGAAGCCGGAGCCGATGACTACCTCGCGAAGCCGTTCAGTCTGCGGGAACTGGTCCTTCGAGTGGGTGCGATCTTGCGCCGTACACAAGCAGCTGGTGGATTGAGCGAGCGAAACGACAGGATCGTTCACGATGGGGACCTGACCGTCGACACCAGCTCCGGTGAAGTTCGCCGGAGCGGCGACCTCCTGACGTTGACGGGGCGAGAGCGGGATCTGCTGCTGTTCTTGCTACGTCATCCGCAGGACGTGTTCAGCCGCCAACAGCTACTGGAGCAGGTGTGGGGTTGGTCCTACGGGGACCCGTCGACCGTCACCGTCCAGGTTCGCAGGCTGCGAGAGAAGATCGAGACGAATCCAAACCAGCCCGAGCGCATCCTCACAGTGTGGGGAGTCGGCTATCGCTACAAGACTGTGGAGCCCTGACTGTGTTCCTGTCGGTTGCGCCGCTCGCCGGCGCTACGGCGGCCATCATCGTCGTCGCCGCGCTCGCGGCCGGCCTGCTGTATCTGCTGCGTCGCCGGTCCATCACTACCGTCCTGACCGCCACGGTCCTGGCTGCCATCGCCGTGCTGACCACCGGCGTTCTTGCCAGCACTGCCGCCGCGCTCCGCGGACGGCAGCTCCGAGACCTACTGACGTCGATGTCGATCGCGGCACTACTCAGCGTCGTCCTTGGGGTCGGCCTAGCAAAGCTGATCATGGCCGCTAGCGTGGAGCTGCGGCGCGCCGTGCGCCTGCTTGCTGACGACCAGCCCGTGCGCCTGCCCGACAGTCCCACCGCCGAACTACGGGGACTAGCCGAGGAGCTCGCGGCCACGCAGCAACGCCTCGTGGAGGCGCGGGCGCGGGCGCAGGCAGTCGAGAGCAGCCGACGGGAGCTCCTTGCCTGGATCGGTCACGACCTTCGCACACCGCTTGCACGACTCAGGGCAATGGCTGAGGGCCTTGAGGATGGGGTCGTGCGAGCCGCAGAGATCGGCCAGTACCACCGCGCGATCAGCCTGCAGGTCGACCGGCTGGCCGAGCTTGTCGACGATGTCTTCGAAGTCGCCACGATCGACGCCGGCGCGCTGGAGCCCGTTGTTGTACCGATAGCCCTGGACGACCTGATCTCAGACATGCTTGCCACCGCACAGCCTGTCGCGCTCGAGAAGCGGGTGGTGTTGACCGGTGATGCGCCTCGGGGCCTCGCCGTCGACGGCGACCCGCGCCTGCTCAACCGCGTGGTCGACAATCTGCTCGTCAACGCGCTCCGGGAAACCCCGCCCGGTGGGACGGTCGAAATCACGGCGGGGGAACGCGCAGGTGAGATTTGGCTGGAAGTGCGCGACACCTGCGGCGGAATCGAACCCGCCGCGCTCCCTCGCGTTTTCGATCGCGGGTTCCGCGGCGAGGCGAACCGCCCGGGAGACGGACGAGCAGGCCTCGGTCTCACGATCGCTCGCGGCTTCGTCAAGGCCTTGGGCGGAGACATCACCGTCCGGAACACGCAGGACGGTTGCGTGTTCCGCGCCGCCATTCCACAGCACCGTCCCGCGGCCATCGTCGACAGAATCGTCCCTGCGTTGTGACAACTTAGGCCCGATCGTCTGCGGGCCGTCTCCCTCCGTATGGCTCCCCGCGACCACGTTTCTCGAGGACGCGCTTCTTCAAGGCGCTGGCCAAGGGCGCTGGAGATTGCAGCAATTCCCGCCTGGCCACGTTTACCCGCGCTATCGCCGCTGGCACGCCGTGGACCGGGCCATCCGGGAGACCCGCGAGGCGATCTTCCCGCTGCACGGCCTCGATCCGAAGGCGCCGTGACGGCCGGCGGCGGCGTCGACGCCTTCGGCAGCTGGCCTCCCGGCACGGCACTGAGCGTCGCCGACCTGCGGCAGCATCTGATCGTCACCCGGATCGCCGGGGACGTGGCGACCACCCGCGAGAACAACCTGCGCAACTTCGGGCTGATGAGCGCCCGGGATCCGGGATACCTGTTCGGCTTTCGGCCGCGGGGGCCCTGGACGCCGCCCGACGTGCTGGCGCTGATGCACCAGCGCGTCGGCGTTCAGGCCGATCCGGTGCATGCCGAGGTCAGGACACCATCGATCCGGACCGCACGATCGACCGGCTGGACGCCATGGCCGAGCGGCTGCGGCTCGCCGTCGAGCGACGACAACGTCCGCCCGCGGCTCTACGCGCCCATGACGGCGTACCTGCTGCGCCACATCTCCTAGGGGCTGCTCGCAAACGGTCAGCAGAACCCCTCGAAGCCGAGGAGAGCCGCCCCGCTTCGCTCCCACAGCTCCGCCCGGTAGGTGAGCCACGGCTCATCGGCTGCCTCGTCACAGGGCGCGGGCAGGAGGTCGCCGTCCGGAAGCTGGATGTACGGCCGGATCGTCGGCCACCATGAACGTGCCTCCTCGCCGGTCATCCAGCGCATCGGCGGGCCGCTGAACTGGTGCAGGACGACTCGATCAGCGGTCGCTAGCAGCCGCTCGATGCGGCCCAACGAGAGCCCGACGTCCCCACGCTGCCACTCGACGCCCTGGCCGTCCCAGAGCCGGCGGTCCATCACGCGATTGCGGTTACCGGACTTGCGCGCCATGACGTCCAGCGTGGCACGGGATCGCGACCTCCGGATGGAGCTTCTGTCGTGGCCACCGGACGAGCCCCGTCGGTGCGACGATGCGCGAGCCAGGCCGCGCAAACGGTGGTGAGCGTGATGTCAGCGACGCGGGATCGTGGCTGGACGCGTGGACGGCCCTGTGCGTGACGGTGACGCGTTCGGTCGGCCCGACGAGGTTGCGCGCGCGATGGCGGTGGCGGTGGCTGAGTTTTAAGCCTTCCCCGATATGGGTTCCACGCAGGATTGGCACGACAGCGGCGACACCGGCGACCGCGCCTGCTTCGCACACCGGCTGGGTGGGTGACTGGACGTTCGTGTCTTCGCCCGTACACGGTTCTGGGGTCACCGCTTCCGAGGCGGCCATCTCAGTGAGCTGACTGACTTCGTCAGTCGCCGAGCAAGCGGAGCAAGGCCTCGGCGCTTGGTCGGTCCACGCGCAGCGCGTAGGTCGTCAGCCGTCAGGTCGCTCTGTGCCGCCAGTCGCGCCTCCGCCATCGAACCGAGCTCCGAGGCAGCATGATCTTGGGCTACGGCCAGCGTCTCGTCGGGGATCTGTCCCGCCTCGTAAGCCAGCTCGGCGCCCAACAACGCCCGCAGCACAAATTGCCGATGCCGCGTGTCCCGCTCCTTGGCGGCAGCTGCGATGGTTGCGATATCGGCATCGCGGTGGACCATCCAGACGAAATCACCCGGCTCGTCGTCGTCCTCGAGTGTGTACGTCTGCTCCGGAGACTCCGGCCACTGCCACCCCTGCCGGGTCATGACGATCGGCTCGATGGTGCCCCGCGTCGACACGATCTCGTCGAGATGGGTGAGCAGCAGCTTGAACCCCGCGGAGGTGACGGTGGAGGCCGGCCACAGCGAGTCGCGGCACTCCTCGCCCACAGCGGTCACCCCTGCCGCCAGCTGCTCCTCCGTGGCGAAGAGCACCACCGGTTCCTTGTCGTCCTTGACCTTGGTGCGGATATGGGCGGCGCCGCTCTCGGTCACCTCGAACAGGAGGTCACGGTCATGCACCCGGAGCCTGCGCTCGAGCTCGTGCAGAAGGGCGTCTCCACGGGCTCTTATCCCTCCGATCAAGGTCACTCGACGCAGCCGTGAGCGACGCCGGGAACGTTGGAGCTAGCACGCAACAGTCGTCACACCAAGCACATACCGTCCCGCGTGTCGCAAGTTAGTCTGGCTGCATACGACGTCGTCGCGCCGGTGGGGAAGCCGGTGCGCGTCGTGTCGGTGAGGTCGGTGCCCCATGCCCAAGTCGTTCGACAGTCCGCTGTCCGAAATGCGGTTCCTGACCGTCGCCGAGGTAGCGGCCCTCATGCGCGTCTCGAAGATGACGGTGTACCGGCTGGTGCACGACGGGCGGCTGCCGGCAGTGCGGGTGGGTCGGTCGTTCCGCGTGCCGGAGCAGGCGGTGCACGACTACCTCAAGCACGCCTACTTCGAGGCCGGCTGAGGGCGGGCTCGACTCGAGCGCCTCCGGACATCGGCTAGGCTCGCGTCCGATCCGGGCCGGCGCAAGCGCGCCGTCCCAAGCGCCGCACCTCGCAGCAGAAGAAGGTTGATTCGTGGGCTCGGTCATCAAGAAGCGTCGCAAGCGGATGTCGAAGAAGAAGCACCGCAAGCTGCTGAAGAAGACTCGCGTCCAGCGCCGCAACAAGAAGTAGGCGCCGGCGTCCGTTCCGTCAGCCGGACGACCAGTTCAGCCGGACGACCAGGTGGGCGTGAGGGACGGCGGCATTGCCGCCCGCACCCGTGCCCGCAGTCCCGGCCGGCGGGCCCGCCGCCGCAGCACCATCCCCGCCGACACCCCTCCTGCCACCGCGCCGACGGCCGCTGCCGCCGGAATGCCGATGCGGGCGGCCTTTCTTCCGGTGCGGAAGTCCTTGATCTGCCAGCCCCGCTCGCGGGCGATGCGACGCAGGTCGGGGTCCGGGTTGACCGCCACCGGCGTGCCGACGCACTCGAGCATCGGCAGGTCGTTCAGCGAGTCGCTGTACGCGACGCAGCGGGACAGGTCGAGCCCTTCCCGCTCGGCGAGTGACCGGATCGCCTCCGCCTTGGCGGCGCCGTGCAGCGGCTCTCCGCGCAGCCGCCCGGTGTAGACGCCGTTCTCAATCTCCGAGACCGTGCCGAGCGCTCCGGTGAAGCCCAGCCGGATGGAGATGATCCGCGCCAGCTCTACCGGCGTGGCGGTCACCAGCCAGACGCGCTGCCCGGCGTCCAGGTGCTGCTGTGCCAGGGCCAGCGTCCCGGGCCAGATCCGGGGGGCCATCTCCTCGTCGTAGATCTCCTCGCCCAGAGTGACGATCTCCTCCACCGGGCGGCCGGCCACGAAACCGAGCGCGGCCTCCCGGGCGCTCATCATGCCGCCGGCGCTCTCCACGCCGGCCACCCGGAACGCCACCTGCTGCCAGGCGAAACGGGCAAGGTCGCGGGTCGTGACGTACTTGCGCGAGGCCAGGCCGCGGGCGAAGTAGTAGATCGAGGCGCCGATCATCACCGTGTTGTCGACGTCGAAGAACGCCGCCGCGGTGGGGTCCGGTGGCGGCGGCGACGTCGGCTCAGTTCCGACGTCGGCTGCCGCGGCCGAGGCCGCGCCGGCTATGCGGGCCGGCGTGCGACGGCGCGTCCGACCCGGTTCGCGGGCCGGCTGTGCATCACGCACTGCGCGCTCCCTCCCGCGTCCGTCCGGGTGCGGCCCGAGCTCATGCTGTTCCCGCCCAGCCTAGCCCGAGCTCAGGAGGCGAGATCAAGGCTGAGCCGGGACAGTTCGCGCTCAAGATTAGGCAGGCCATCCACCTTGCCCAGGCACAGCACGGCGCCGGCGTCGCGTGCCGCCTGCTCGATCTCCTCGTCCAGGTAAGCGGTGTAGATGACCACTGGCTGATGCGGACGGACGGCGCGGATCCGGCGGGTGGCCTCCAGGCCGTCGACGTCCGGCATGCGCAGATCCATGATCACTACCTGGGGATCCCGGCTGACGGCCAGCTCGACGGCGGTGGCGGCGTCGGGTGCCTCTCCGACCACGTCGAAGCCGTCCAGCCGCAACATCTCCGTCAGCATCATCCGTACGTGATCAGTGTCGTCCACGACGAGGATGCGAACGTTCATGGTGCTCCTGTCGCCATCCCGGTGCGCGGTTGTGTAGTCGAACAGTCTCATACGGTGACATGCCCTGTCGCTGACCGGAGCGATACAGGACTCTGCCGCTAGCCTGGGGCGATGCCGCAGCACTCCGTGACTCTGCTGAGCCGGCAGGGTTGTTGCTTGTGTGACGACGTGCGGGTCGTATTGCAGCGGGTCTGCGCCGAACTCGGTGCGACCCTCGACGAGCGGGACATCGCCGACTCGCCGGACGAGTCCGCCCGCTGGGCCGACTACGTGCCCGTGACGATGATCGACGGCCAGGTGCACGACTACTGGCGGGTCCGCGAGGACCGGTTGCGCGCCGCCCTGTCGTCCTGACGCCTGCTCTTGTCCGGATGCCCGCCGGAGCCCGAGCCCGATCTACCTCGGGTTCTCGGCCTGCGCCAGCCACTCGCGCTGGCTGACGAGCGTCTTCTCTATCTCTGCCGCCTCGTCGTCCCGGCCGGCCGCCCGCGCCCGCTGGGCCTTCTTCTCCAGCTTGTCCACCGACTCGCGCAGCCGGGTGACCAGCGGCGACGACTTCGGGTCGGGCCGGCTCCAGCGGGCCTCCGCCGCCTCGCGGATTCGCCGCTCGACTGCCGCCATCCGCCGCTCGAGCTCACCCATCACGGCCCTGGGCACCTTGCCCGCGGCGTCCCAGCGCTCCTGCAGCTCGCGCAGCCGCTGCTGGGCGCCGGACAGGTCCTTCGCCGGGTCGAGAGCCTCCGCCTCAGCGAGCAGCTGCTCCTTCACCGCCTGGTTGGCGGTGAACACCGCGTCCTCGGCGGCGTTCTGTGCCGACAGCCGGGCGAACACCGAGTCCTGGGCAGCCTTGAACCGAGCCCACAGCTGGTCCTCGACGGTTCGGGAGGCCCGGCCGGTGGCCTTCCAATCGCCCATCAGGGCCTTGAGGCGGTTGGCCGTCGCCTGCAGGTCCGACGCGCCGGAGAGCTGTTCGGCCTCGGCGGCGAGCGCCTCCTTGCGCTTCTGCGCCGCCGCCCGCTGCTCGTCCAGCGCCGCGAAGTGGGCCCCCCGACGGCGGCCGAACTCGTCCCGGGCCTTGGCCAGCCGGCGCCACAGCTCGGTGTCGGTGCGCTTGTCGCCACCGGTCACCGCCCGCCACTGCTCGGCCAGCTCGCGCAGCCGGTCGCCGGCCACCTTCCAGTCCGAGCTGACGCTCAGCTTCTCGGCTTCCTCGGCGAGCGCGCGCTTGCGTTCGTTCGCCGCCGCCGTGGCCGCCGCGCGGGCCGCATTCTCGGCTCCCCGGCGCTCGGTGACCTTCTCCAGCACGGCATCGAGCCGGCGCTCCAGCGACGCGAGATCGCCGACCACGTTGGCGGTGCCCAGCGATGAGCGCAGCGCGGTCGCCCGGGTGCCGACGTCCTTGGCCTCGCCGGTGCCGCTCGCCAGCCGGCGCTCCAGCAGGGAGGTCTCCGTCACCAGCGCGTCGTAGCGGCGGGCGTAGAAGGCCAGGCCTTCCTCCGGGGTGCCGGCGTGCCACTGCCCGACGGGGCGCTCGCCGTCCGCCGTCGTGACGAACACGGTGCCGGACTCGTCGATGCGTCCCCACGGATGCTGCATGCCGCTCATGTCGTCCCGCGTCTGGAGAGGTTGGGCCGACGAGCAGTCTCGCAGGCGGTCGTACGGACGCAAAGCGACCGTGCGGCGCCGACGGCCCCGTCACCCGTCCGGCCCAACTGCGCTGTCAACTTTGTGCATAGGTTCACAAGGGCCTAGTCTCGCCCTGTCCGCTCATAGCACCCCGAGGAGCTGCCCCCGTGACCGACCCCGGCACGAGCACTCCGCGGTCCCGCCGGCGAGGCGGCATTCCGGACGCGACCGTCGCTCGACTGCCGGTGTACCTGCGGGCGCTGCATGCGCTCGCCGAGACCGGTGAGGTCACCGTCTCCTCCGAGGCGCTGGCCGCGGCGGCCGGGGTGAACTCGGCGAAGTTGCGCAAGGACCTGTCCCATCTGGGTTCGTACGGCACCCGCGGCGTCGGCTACGACGTCGAGTACCTGACCTACCAGGTCGCCCGTGAGCTGGGGCTCACGCAGTACTGGTCCGTGGCGATCGTCGGCGTGGGCCACCTGGGCAACGCGCTGGCCAACTACGGGGGCTTCGCCTCCCGCGGGCTGCGGATCGCCGCGCTGCTGGACGTCGACCCCCGCCGCGTCGGTGAAGAGATGGCCGGGCTCACCGTGCGGCACGCGCGTGAGCTGGACGCCGTCATTCGCGAGTTCGACGTCTCCATCGGGGTCATCGCGACGCCGGCGTCGTCCGCCCAGGACGTCTGCGACCGGTTCGTCGCCGCGGGCGTGAGAAGCATCCTGAACTTCGCTCCCGGGCCACTCGCCGTGCCCGACGGAGTGGATATGCGGAAGGTTGACCTGTCGATCGAGCTGCAGATCCTCGCCTTCCACGAGCAGCGCAAGTCGTCCCTGTCGAAGGTTCCGGTCCAGGACTCCCAGGCTCCCGACGTCCTGTCCCAGCTGCGCGCGGCCGTTCCCGCGCCGCCCGCCGCCGCTGTCGCACCCAACGTCCCGGCAGCTCCCACCGTCCCCGCCGCCGCTCCGGCCGGCGCGACAGGGGTCAGCGCATGAGCCTGCTGGTCGTCGGGATGAGCCACCGCAGTGCCCCCGTGCCGGTGCTGGAGCAGGTCGTGGTCTCGGCCGACCGGGTGCCGAAGGTGCTGCACGATCTAGGCGGCGCCACGCACGTGCACGAGGCGCTGGTGCTGTCGACATGCAACCGGGTCGAGGTGTACGCCGAGGTGGACAAGTTCCACGGCGGCGTCGCCGAGATCACCGAGGTGCTGGCCCGCAGCGCCGGCCTGGCACGGGACGCGCTGACCGCGCACCTGTACGTGCACTACGAGGACCGCGCGGTGCAGCACCTGTTCACCGTTGCCTGCGGGCTCGACTCGATGGTCGTCGGTGAGGGCCAGATCCTCGGCCAGCTGCGCTCCTCGTTCCGGGTGGCCCGCGAGGAGGGCACGCTCGGGCGGGTGCTGGACAGCCTCGTCCGTCAGGCGCTGCGGGTCGGCAAGCGGGCACACGCCGAGACCGACATCGACCGGGCGGGCGCGTCCGTGGTGGGCACCGCCTTGCAGTTCGCCGAGAGCGAGCTCGGCCCGCTGGCGGGACGGCGGGCCGTGCTCGTCGGCGCCGGATCGATGGGTGCGCTCGCCGGGGCGACGCTGCGCCGGGCCGGCGTCGAGGACATCACCGTCGTCAACCGCTCGCCGGAGAACGCCAGCAGGCTGGCGGTCAGCCTGGACGCCCGCAGCGCTCCGCTGGGCGACCTGCAGGACGTCATCGCGCAGGCCGATCTGCTGATCTCCTCGACCGGTGCGACGGGCACCGTCATCACCGCCGAGGACATCGCCGACCGGGCCGGCCGGCCGCTGTTCGTCCTGGATCTGGCGTTGCCGCGCGACGTGGAGCCGGGAGTCCGTGAGATCCCGGCGGTCTCCGTCGTCGACCTCGAGAACCTGCAGTCGGCTCTGGAAGGCCAGGACGCGGTCCGGGGTGCGGAGGCGGTGCAGCGCATCGTCACCGAGGAGGTCGGCGCGTTTCTGGCCTGGGAGCGTTCGGCGCGGGTGGCGCCTACCGTCGTGGCGCTGCGCTCCAAGGCCGCGGAGGTGGTCGACGCCGAGCTGTTGCGGCTGTCCGGCCGGCTTCCCGAGCTCGACGCCCGTTCCCGGGACGAGGTCGCGATCACCGTCCGGCGGGTGGTGGACAAGCTGCTGCACGCTCCGACCGTCCGGGTCAAGGAGCTGGCTGAGGCGCCCGGTGGTGACTCCTACGCCGAGGCCCTGCGGGAGCTGTTCGACCTCGATCCGGCGACGCCGGAGGCTGTCACCCGCGCCGCTGTGACCGTGGAGGAGCCGTGAGCGGAGTGTCCCCGGGCGCAGTGTCCCGCCCGCTGCGGCTGGGCAGCCGGCGCAGCGCGCTGGCGCTGACGCAGTCCGGGCAGGTGGCTCAAGCCGTGCAGGCCGCCGGTGCGCCACCGGTCGAGGTCGTCGAGGTGACCACCTTCGGGGACACGACGGCCGCCGCGCTCGAGACGCTCGGCGGCACAGGGGTCTTCGTCACCACGCTGCGCGACAAGCTGCTCAGCGGCGAGGTGGATCTCGCCGTCCACTCGCTCAAGGACCTGCCGACCGCACCGGCCGAGGGACTCGTGGTGGCGGCGGTGCCGGTCCGCGAGGACCCGCGCGACGTGTTGATCGCCCGCGACGGCCTGACCCTCGGCGAGCTGCCACCCGGATCGACCGTCGGCACCGGTGCCCCCCGCCGCGCCGCGCAACTTCGGGCATTGGGCTTCGACCTCAACGTCCTCGGCATCCGCGGCAACGTCGACACCCGGCTCAGCAAGGTGACCTCCGGAGAGCTCGATGCCGTCGTGCTGGCCAGGGCGGGGCTCGCCCGGCTCGGCCGGTTGGACGAGGTGACCGAGGTGCTGGACCCTTTGCAGATGTTGCCGTCGCCGGGGCAGGGTGCCCTCGCCATCGAGTGCCGCAGCGGCGACGCCGGGCTGATTGAGCTTCTGGCCTCGCTGGACGACCCGGCCACTCGCGCGGCCGTGACCGCCGAGCGCAGCCTGCTTGGCGCGCTGGAGGCGGGCTGCACCGCCCCCGTCGGCGCTCTCGCCGACATCTCCGAGGACGCCGACGGCGCCCTCGAGCTGTACCTGCGCGCAGTCGTCGCGGCGCCGGACGGCAGTTTGACCATCCGATTGTCCGCAACCGGTCCGCTCGCGGCCGCGTCCGAGATCGGCAGCCGCCTGGCGGCCGACCTGCTGGACGCGGGCGCGGCCGATCTAATGGAGTCCCGGTGAACACCGTGCGTACCACGAAGAAGAAGGCCCTCGGCAAGATCACTTGGGTCGGGGCCGGCCCGGGTGACGGCAGCCTGATGAGCCTGCGCGGTGCCGATGTCCTGGCCACCGCGGACGCCGTGGTGGCCGACGGAGCGCTGCCTGAGGTGGCTGCTGCCCGGCTGCCCGAAGGGGTCGAGGTGCTCGACGCCTCCGGTATGTCGCCCGCGGAGACGGGGAAGACCGTCCTGGCCACGGCCCGCGCCGGCAAGAACGTGGTGCGGCTGGTGTCCGGCGACCCCTTCGTCGGAGCCGGTGCCGCCGACGAGCTTGACGCGTGCCTGCGCGCGAAGGTCCCGTACGACGTGGTGCCCGGGGTCAGCTCGCTGACCGGTGTCGCCGCGTACGCGGGCATTCCGCTGCACAGCGCCAAGGGCTGCCAGGCCGTCACGCTGGTCGCCGCGCCGGAGGACTCATCCCTGGACTGGAGCGTGCTGACCGCCGGTGCCCGGACGCTGGTCATGCCGGCCACCTCCGTGAACATCGGCAAGATCGCCGCGAAGCTGGTCGAGAGCGGTTGCGGCGGGGACACCCCGGTGTCGCTGACCTGGTCCGGTGCCCGCGCACAGCAGGTGACGCTCGTGTCGACCCTGGACACGGTGGACGCCGAGGCCGGCTCCGCGAACCGGCCCGGCGATGCGGTGGCGGTCGTCGGTGAGGCGGTCAAGGCCCGTAGCAAGTACTCGTGGTTCGAGAGCCGGCCGTTGTTCGGCTGGCGGGTACTGGTGCCGCGCACCAAGGACCAGGCGAGCAGCTTGGTCGAGCAGCTGCACGGCTACGGCGCCGTTCCGGTGGAGGTTCCGACCATCGCCGTGGAGCCGCCGCGTACGCCGGCGCCGATGGATCGGGCGATCCGCGGCCTGGTCTCCGGGCGGTACCAGTGGGTGGCGTTCACCTCCGTCAACGCGGTCCGGGCGGTCCGCGAGAAGCTCGAGGAGCTCGGGCTCGACGCCCGCGCCTTCGCCGGTGTCAAGGTTGCTGCCGTCGGTGAGGCCACCGCGGCCGCGCTGGTCGAGTTCGGCGTCCGGCCCGAGCTGGTGCCCGGCGGCGAGCAGTCCTCGGAGGGCCTGCTGGCCGAGTGGCCGGACTACGACGACGTGCTGGACCCGATCGACCGGGTGTTCCTGCCGCGCGCCGACATCGCCACCGAGACGCTGGTGGCCGGGCTCAAGGAGCGCGGCTGGGCGGTGGACGACGTCACCGCCTACCGGACCGTCCGGGCGGCGCCGCCCCCTGCGGAGACCCGCGACGCGATCAAGGCGGGTGGCTTCGACGCGGTGCTGTTCACCTCGTCATCGACCGTGCGCAACCTCGTGGGTATCGCCGGCAAGCCGCACGCCACCACGATCATCGCCGTGATCGGCCCGCAGACGCGGGCGACCGCGGAGGAGCTGGGCCTGCGCGTCGACGTGCAGGCTCCGACGCCGTCGGTGTCGGTGCTGGCCGAGGCGCTCGCCGAGTTCGCCACCCAGCGTCGGGCCGACGGTGAGCTGGCCCGCCCCTCGGCCCGCGCCCCGCGCGCCAAGCGGGCGCGGTAGGGG
>JALYNC010000149.1 GCA_030773415.1 Actinomycetota bacterium | reverse complement strand
GGACGGCACAGCGCCGGCAGGCGATGCTGCCCCGGCAGGCGATGCTGCCCCGGCAGGCGATGCTGCCCCGGCAGGCGATGCTGCCCCGGCAGGCGATGCTGCCCCGGCAGGCGACGCCGCACCGCCGCAGCCGATCTCCTAGCAGGAAGCCCTGGCGGCCCCGGCCGCCGTACGCAGCACAGCGGGAGGGCGGCCCGGACCGGGCCGCCTTTCCGCACGAGACGACGAGGAAGCTGATCATGGCGAACATCACCGCGGCCGACATCAAGAAGCTGCGCGAGGTATCGGGCGCCGGCATGTCCGATGTGAAGAAGGCGCTCGTCGACACCGACGGCGACATGGACAAAGCGCTCGCGTTCCTGCGCGAGAAGGGTCTGGCCGGTGTGGCCAAGCGCAGCGGCCGCAGCGCCGACAACGGAATGGTGCACTCCTACCTGCACCGCTCCAACCCCGACCTGCCCCCGACGGTGGGCGTGCTGGTCGAGGTGAACTGCGAGACGGACTTCGTGGCCAAGAACGAGCACTTCCAGTCGCTGGCCAAGGATCTGGCGCTGCACATCGCCTCTGCCGACC
The DNA here is from genome assembly GCA_030773415.1 of Actinomycetota bacterium. Classification (GTDB taxonomy): domain Bacteria; phylum Actinomycetota; class Actinomycetes; order JALYNC01; family JALYNC01; genus JALYNC01. The sequence goes on along the minus strand of JALYNC010000149.1, from coordinate 11,919 downwards.
CGTCCTACGTCAGCAAGGACGAGGTGCCGGGGGAGATCCTGGAGTCCGAGCGGAAGATCTACGCCGCGGCGGCCCGTGAAGAGGGCAAGCCGGAGCAGGCGATTGACAAGATCGTCGAGGGCCGGCTGTCGGGATACTACAAGTCCGTCTGCCTGCTCGAGCAGCCGTTCGTCAAGGACAACAAGAAGACGATCACCAACCTGCTGGACGAGGCGAGCGCCCTCCTCGGCGAGAAGCTTGCGGTCCGCCGCTTCGCAAGATTCCGGGTGGGCCAGTCCTGAACTGAAGCCGAACCGCCGCAGCGACGACCGCACCGGAGCCGAGGAGCACGCAAAATGACCCAGACCCTGACGCCCTCCGGAGCTGTGGTGCCGGACGAGCAGCTGCGCTGGAAGCGGGTGCTGCTGAAGGTCTCCGGTGAGGCCTTCGCCGGCAGCGAGCACCTCGGCATCGATCCGGCCACGGTGGCCACCGTGGCCGGGCAGATCGTCGAGGCGGCTCGCAGCGGCGTGCAGGTCGCCGTCGTGGTGGGCGGCGGCAACATGTTCCGCGGCGCCCGCCTGGCGCAGAGCGGGATGGACCGCGGCCGCGCGGACTACATGGGGATGCTCGGCACCGTCATCAACTGCCTGGCGCTGTCAGACTTCATCGAGCGTTCCGGCGTCGAGACGCGCGTGCAGACGGCTATCGCGATGGGTCAGGTGGCCGAGCCGTACGTGCCCCGCCGGGCCATCCGCCACCTGGAAAAGGGCCGGGTCGTCATCTTCGGTGCCGGCTTGGGTGCGCCGTTCTTCTCCACCGACACGTGCGCCGCGCAGCGGGCGCTCGAGGTCGGTGCCGACGCGGTCCTGAAGGGCACGCTCGTCGACGGTGTGTACGACGCCGATCCGCACAAGAACCCGGACGCGGTGAAGTTCGACCGGCTGGACTACGGGGAGGTGCTCGCGCGCGGTCTTGGCGTCATGGACACCACCGCGATCAGCCTGTGCATGGACAACGCCCTGCCGATCGTGGTGTTCGACATGCTGAGCGAAGGAAACATCGTGCGTGCGGTCCGTGGTGAGAAGATCGGCACGATCGTGGCAGCGTCACCGTCCTGAAATCCGTTCCCGGCCAACCGTCTGCACCCTCCCGCCCGCGTCCCGATCCCGCTAGCCGTCCCGACCTCGGAGCTTCCAGTGATTGACGACACCCTCCTCGAAGCCGAGGAGAAAATGGACAAGGCCGTGGGCGTGACGAAAGAGGACCTCGCGTCGGTGCGTACCGGCCGGGCCACCCCGCAGATGTTCAACAGACTGGTGGTCGACTACTACGGCGCCACCACGCCGATCAACCAGCTGGCCTCGCTCACCGTCCCGGAGCCGCGGATGGCCGTCGTGGCGCCGTACGACAAGACCTCGCTGGGCTCCATAGAGCGGGCGATCCGCGACAGCGATCTGGGCGTCAACCCCAGCAACGACGGCAACCTCATCCGCGTCGTCTTTCCGCAGCTGACGGAGGAGCGGCGCAAGGAGATGGTGAAGGTGGCGCGCACCAAGGCCGAAGAGGGCAAGGTGTCGATCCGCAACGTGCGGCGGCACGCCAAGGACGCGCTGGACAAGCTGGGTAAGGACGGCGAAGTCGGCGAGGACGACGTCCGCCGGGCCGAGAAGGAGCTCGACGAGCTGACCGCACGCTACGTGGGGCAGGTCGACGAGGCGCTCAAGGCCAAGGAAGCCGAACTGCTAGAGGTATAGGGGTGCAGACCGACAGCGCCCCACCGCCCGGCGGCGAGACCGGCGGCCAACCCACCGGCACACCTCCGGCCACCGCGGGAGCCACCGCCGTTCCCCGGGCCGGACGCAACCTGCCGGTGGCGATCGCCGTCGGCGTCGGGCTCTCCAGCCTGGTGCTCGTCTGCGTTCTGCTGGCCCCGCTGTTGTTCGTGGCGCTGGTCACTGTCGCGGTCGCCATCGCCATCTACGAGCTGTCGTCGGCGCTGACCGGCTCCGGTGGGGCGCGACTGCCCATCGTGCCGATGATCGCCGGGGGCGCCGCGATCGAGCTGGCGGCCTACCGGTACGGCGCCGGCGGCCTGGTGCTGGCGCTATTGCTGACCGTTGCCGCGGCCGCCCTGTGGCTGCTGCCCTCCGCGGAGCGCGGCTACCTGCATGACGTCACCGCGAGCTGCTTCACCGCCGTGTACGTGCCGTTTCTCGCCGGCTTCTCGGTGCTGCTCGTCGCCCAGAGCGACGGGGCGATGCGCGTGATCGGTTTCGTGCTCACCACGGTGGCCAGCGACATCGGCGGCTACATCGCTGGCGTGTTGAAGGGCAAGCACAAGATGGCGCCTGTGGTCAGCCCCAAGAAGACGTGGGAGGGCTTCGCCGGCTCCGTGGCGGGCTGCGTACTCGCCGGCCTGTTTACGCTGCTCGTGCTGCTGGACGGCACGTGGTGGCAGGGTGTGCTGTTCGGGCTGGGGGTGGTGGTGTCGGCGACGCTGGGGGATCTCGGGGAGTCGCTGATCAAGCGTGATCTTGGGATCAAGGACATGGGCAAGCTGCTGCCCGCCCACGGTGGCATCATGGACCGGCTCGACTCCCTGCTGCCCACCGCCCCGGTGGCATGGCTGCTGCTCACCGCCTTCGTGCCGTCGGCATGACGCTCGCTGGACGAGGCACCAGCGAGCCGGAAGCTCTCCGGCCCCGGCGGCGTTGTTCCGCCCGATGAGCTCAATTTCCGCGCCACCGCCAGCCACGCCCTCGCCGGATGTCGCGGCCAATGACCGGCAGGCCGTGGCCGTTGCCGAGCAGCCCGCTGCCGAGGTCGGCCAGGCGCTTGCCGATGGCCCGCAGCCGGCTGGCCGCCCGCCGCTACCGCTCCTTCGCTTCGATGCCCCACGCGCCGCCAAGCCGCCCCGCCATCTCGCCGACCTCGCCCTTGCCGAGCGGCGTGAGGCGGTCACCGGGCTGGGTCACCAGGCGTTCCGGGCCGATCAGCTCAGCCGGCATTACTTCGCCCGGCTGACCGACGACGCCGCCGCCATGACAGACATTCCGGCTGCCGCTCGCGACGCGCTGACCGGCGCGCTGCTGCCTCCGCTGCTCGACCCGATCCGGCACATCGGCTCGGAAGGCGGAACCACCCGCAAGACGCTGTGGCGCGGTTTCGACGGCACGCTGCTCGAGTCGGTTCTCATGCGCTACCCCGACCGAGCCACCGTCTGCGTCTCGAGTCAGGCCGGCTGCGGCATGGGTTGTCCCTTCTGCGCCACCGGGCAGGCGGGGCTGACCCGCAACCTGTCGACCGGGGAGATCGTGGAGCAGGTCGTGGCGGCGGCCCGGGCCATGGCGCGCGGGGACCTGCCGGGCGGGGCCGGCCGGCTGAGCAACGTGGTCTTCATGGGCATGGGTGAACCGCTCGCGAACTACCGCGCGGTGACCGGAGCGGTCCACCGGATCACCGACCCGGCGCCCGAGGGGCTGGGCCTGTCCCAGCGCTCGGTGACGGTGTCCACCGTGGGCCTGGTGCCGGCGATCACCCGGCTGATCGAGGAGAAGCTGCAGGTCACTCTGGCGATCAGCCTGCACACTCCGGACGACGAGCTGCGGGACACCCTGGTGCCCGTCAACACCAGGTGGCCGGTGCGCGAGGTGCTGGACGCCGCCTGGGCCTACGCGAGGGCCACCGGGCGCCGGGTCAGCATCGAGTACGCGCTCATCCGTGACATCAACGACGACGCCCGTCGGGCCCACCTGCTGGGATCGCTGCTGCGCGGCCACCTGGTGCACGTCAACCTCATCCCGCTCAACCCCACTCCGGGATCGAAGTGGACCGCGTCCCGCCCGCACGACGAGCGCGAGTTCGTCCGGATCCTGCGCTCGTACGGGGTCTCCACGACCGTCCGCGACACGCGCGGCAGGGACATTGACGGCGCCTGCGGTCAGCTGGCGGCCGCCAGCGGCCCCGGCGCCCCGCGGACCAGCGGGAAATCCGGCGACTGAGCCGAATCCCGCTCCGGCAGCCGGATGGGGCCCGGTGCGGGACAATGGCTGCCGGACCAGCCGGACCAGCCAGCTCGAGGTAGGAGACCCAACCGTGCGCGACGTCGTGCTGCTGGGCTCTACCGGGTCCATTGGCACCCAGGCTCTGGACGTCGTCGCCAGGAACCCCGACCGCTTCCGGGTGGTCGGCCTAGCCGCGGGCGGCTCCCGGGTCGCCGAACTCGCCCAGCAGGCCCTGGACTTCCAGGTGGAGGTCGTGGCCGTCGCCAAGGCCAGCGCCGCGCAAGACCTGCTCCTGGCGTTCTACGCCGCCGCGAAAGCGCGGGGCTACAGCGCCGGCGACTACCCCGTCCCGAAGATCCTCGCCGGTCCCGAGGCGGCCGCCGAACTGGCCGGAGCGCCCTGCGACGTGGTGCTCAACGCGATGACCGGCTCCATCGGACTTGCCCCCACGCTGGCCGCCCTGGACGCGGGTCGGATCCTCGCGCTGGCCAACAAGGAGTCGCTGGTCGCCGGTGGGCCGCTGGTCCGCCAGCACGCGTCGGCCGAGCAGATCGTTCCCGTCGACAGCGAGCACTCGGCGCTCGCGCAGTGCCTGCGTGGCGGCCGGCCCGAGGAGGTCGCCCGGCTGGTGCTGACGGCCAGCGGCGGGCCGTTCCGCGGCTGGACCGCTGACCGGCTGGGCGACGTGACGCCGGAACAGGCCCTCCAGCACCCCACCTGGAACATGGGGCCGGTCATCACCATCAATTCAGCCACGCTGGTCAACAAGGGTCTGGAACTGCTCGAGGCCCACCTGCTGTTCGGCACGCCGCTGGATCGGATCCACGTGGTGGTCCATCCCCAGTCGGTCGTGCACTCGATCGTGGAGTTCGCCGACGGCTCCTCCCTGGCGCAGGCCAGCCCGCCGGACATGTGCCTGCCCATCGCCCTCGCCCTGGCCTGGCCGGAGCGCGTACCCGGCGCCGCGTCCGCCATCGACTGGACCGCGGCGCACACCTGGGAGTTTGCCCCGCTGGACGACGACACCTTCCCGGCCGTGCGGCTCGCCCGCGACGCCGGAGCCGCCGGCGGTACCGCGCCCGCGGTCTACAACGCGGCCAACGAGGTGGCGGTCCAGGCATTCGTCGACGGCCGGTTGGACTTCCCCGGCATCGTCGCGACGGTGGAGCAAGTACTGACCGCCTGCGAGGTGCGGAACGTCCGAGACCTTGCCGAAGTTCTTTCTGCGGAGGCGTGGGCTCGCCGCGAGGCGTCCGCCCGCATCGCCGCCCGGAGCGGGGACCCCGTCGCCGGCGTAGCGCAGGCCGCAAACCGCGGCGGACGCGGAAAGGGTTCCACCGGATGAGCACCACGATCGGCGTCGTCGGCTTCGTGCTGGCCCTGCTGCTGTCGGTCATGATCCACGAGGCCGGTCACTTCGCCACCGCGCGGGCGTTCGGCATGAAGGCGACCGAGTTCTTCTGCGGATTCGGCCCGAAGGTGTTCTCGTTCCGGCGGGGTGAAACCGAGTACGGCCTCAAGGCGATTCCGGCCGGTGGCTACGTCAAGATCGTCGGGATGACGTCGCTGGAGGAGACCGATCCGGCGGACGAGGACCGGCTCTTCTACAAGCAGCCGGCCTGGCAGCGCGCCATCGTGCTCGCCGCCGGCTCCGTCATGCACTTCGTCATCGGATTTCTGCTGCTGTTCGCCGTCCTGGTCGGCCTGGGTCAGAGCGTGGCGACGACAACCGTCGCCACCATCGCCGAGTGCGTGCCCGCCACCCCGGCGGCCGACTGCCCGGCCGGAGCCGAATCACCGGCCAAGGCGGCGGGGCTCCAGCCGGGGGACCGCGTCGTGTCCTTCCAGGGCCAGCCGGTTCGCAGCTGGGAGCGCCTGGTCGAGCAGATCCGGGCGATGCCGGCCGGCCCGGTTGAACTGGTCGTCGAGCGGGACGGCCGACAGCGGACGTTGCGCCCCGAGATCGTGCTGGCGGAGCGGCCCTCCCTCGATGATCCAGGCCGCACCGAACGCGTCGGGCAGCTCGGCGTTTCCCCGGAGCTCGGACGTGAGCGCGACGGGGTGGTCGAGGGCCTGGGCAATGCGGCGGACGGCTTCGGCACCATGATCAGCGCCACCTTCAAGGGGCTGGCGCAGATTCCGGAGAAGATGCTCGAGGTCTTCTCGCCCGACCGCGGCATCGACTCACCGACCAGCGTGGTGGGCATCGGACGGATCTCGGGGGACGTCGCCAGCGCGGAGACCGACTGGCAGAGCAAGCTGTCGGTGTTTCTGCTCATCATGGCCTCGCTCAACGTCTTCGTCGGCATCTTCAACCTGCTGCCGCTCCTGCCGTTGGACGGCGGTCACCTCGCCGTCCTGATCTTCGAGCAGGCCCGCTTCGGCGTGTACCGGCTGCTCGGCCGGCCGTCACCCGGCCGGGTGAACCTGATGCGGCTGATGCCGCTGGCGTACGTCGTGATCGTGCTGTTCGTCGGCCTGTCGCTCACCCTGGTGGCCGCCGACATCGTCAACCCCATCCCGACCCCGTTCTGACCGAGCTGATCCGTGAACCCAGCCGATCCCGTGGACCCAGCCGATTCCTTGAACTCAGCGGGTCCCGTGAACCCAGCCGATCTCATGAACCCGGCCCGCCCCGAGGCGAAGGAAGACAGACCCCGATGACCGCCATCTCCCTCGGCATGCCGCTGCCGCCACCGCCGCCGGTCGCCGTCCGGCGCAAGAGCCGCCAGGTGACGGTCGGTGATGTCGCTGTCGGTGGAGATGCGCCCGTGTCGGTGCAGTCGATGACCGTCAGCAAGACGGCCGACATCAACGCGACCCTGCAGGCGATCGCGGAGCTCACCGCGGCCGGCTGCCAGATCGTTCGGGTGGCGGTTCCGGACCGGGACGACGCCGCTGCGCTGCCTGCCATCGCCGCCAAGTCCGCGATCCCGGTCATCGCCGACATCCACTTCCAGTGGCGCTACGTGATCGCCGCGCTCGAGGCGGGCTGTCACGGCGTGCGGGTCAATCCCGGCAACATCCGCAAGTTCGACGACAAGGTGGGCCTGATCGCCCGCGAGGCGAAGGACCGGGGCGTGCCGATCCGCATCGGGGTCAACGCCGGCTCGCTGGAGCCGTCCCTGCTGAAGAAGTACGGCAAGGCCACCCCGGAGGCGCTGGTCGAGTCCGCGCTCTGGGAGGCCGGGTTGTTCGCCGAACACGACTTCTACGACGTGAAGATCTCCGTCAAGCACAACGACCCGGTGACGATGATCCAGGCGTACCGGCTGCTGGCGGCGTCCTGCGACTACCCGCTGCACCTGGGCGTCACCGAGGCGGGGCCGGCGTTCCAGGGCACCATCAAGTCCGCGGTCGGGATCGGCGCGCTGCTGGCCGAGGGCATCGGGGACACGATCCGCGTGTCGCTGTCGGCACCTCCGGTGGAGGAGGTCAAGGTCGGGCTCAGCATCCTGGAGTCGCTCGGCCTGCGGCAGCGCCGCCTCGAGATCGTGTCCTGCCCGTCCTGCGGGCGCGCCGAGGTGGACGTCTACACGCTCGCCGAGCAGGTGACCGCCGGTCTGGAGGGCGTCACCGTGCCGCTGCGGGTAGCCGTCATGGGATGCGTGGTGAACGGCCCGGGGGAGGCCCGGGAGGCCGACCTCGGCGTGGCGTCCGGCAAGGGCAAGGGTCAGATCTTCGTCCGCGGCGAGGTGATCAAAGTCGTGCCCGAGGACGCGATCGTGCAGACTCTTATCGAAGAGGCGGGCAAGATCGCCGCCGAGATGGAGCTGGCCGGAGCCGCCTCCGGCGAGCCGAGCGTGTCGGTCTCCTAACCGGCGGGAAGGGGCGGGACGTGCTGCGTAGCGCCCCGCTACGGGTTCTGGCCGATCGCGACGTCGACGACGTGTTGCGCCTGCTCGCCACGGACCCGGTGGCGAACGTCTTCGTGACCTCGCGCATCGAGGCGTGCGGGCTGGATCCGTGGCGGCTCGGCGCGGAGGTGTGGGGTCACTTCCGCGGCAGCGAGCTGGACGCCATCTGCTTCGTCGGCGCCAACCTCGTGCCCGTCACCTTCGACGACGCCGCCTGCGCGGCCTTCGCCGAACGGGCCCGGCGGGCCGGCCGGCGGTCGTCGTCGATGGTCGGGACCTCCGCCTGCGTCGACCCGCTGTGGAACGCGTTGCGGCCCACCTGGGGGCCACCGCGGGACGTCCGACACCAGCCGCTGATGGCCACCACCACGCCGTCTCCGGTACCCGGCGACCCAGAGGTGCGGCAGTTGCAGCCGCGTGATCTGGACACCGTGCTGCCGGCCTGCATCGCGATGTACACCGAGGAGGTCGGGGTGTCTCCGGTCGCCTCCGACGGTGGGGCGCTCTATCGCGCCCGGGTCGCTGAGCTGATCACCCAGGGCCGCTGCTACGCCCGCATCGAGGACGGCCGCGTGCTGTTCAAGGCCGACGTGGGGGCGGCCAGCCGCTGGGCGTGCCAGATCCAGGGGGTTTGGGTCGATCCGGAGCTGCGGGGCCAGGGGCTGGGAACGGCGGGCATGGCAGCCGTCGTCGACGCCGCGCTGTCCAGCCACGCGCCGGTGGTCAGCCTGTACGTCAACGACTACAACGTCGCGGCCCGCCGGGCGTACGCAGCCGTGGGCTTCACCGACGTGGGGCAGTTCACCAGCGTCCTGTTCTAGGAGTCGCCCACCGACGTCGTCCTGAGGCTGACGGTTGACCAGGTACGTGCCTGCCGTGCCGGATGACGCACGGCTGGAACCGGCACGAACATCCGTGCCCAGCTCGCCGCCACAGCGGCGCACCCGGCAGGATGGGCGCGTGCAGATCTCCGCGAAGTCCGACTACGCCATGCGGGCCCTGCTGGTGCTCGCCGCCGCGACCGACGAGAACGTCCTGGTCAAGGGCGAGGTGCTGGCGGACAGCCAGAAGCTGCCGCGCAAGTTCCTGGAGAACATCCTGCTCGAGCTGCGGCGTGCGGGGATCGTCACCAGCCAGCGTGGCGCGGACGGTGGTTACCGGCTGGCCCGGCCCGCGTCGGACATCAGCCTCGCGGACGTGATGCGTGCGGTCGACGGGCCGCTCGCGGAGGTCCGGGGGCTTCGGCCGGAGTCCGCGCAGTACGTCGGCGCCGCCGAGCACATGCGGGAGGTGTGGGTGGCGGTCCGGGCGAGTCTGCGCGCCGTGCTCGAATCAGTGACGCTCGCGGACGTCGTGTCGGGCAAGCTGCCGCCGATGGTGGAGGAGCTGGCCAGCAATCCCGACGCCTGGAAGTCGCACTGACCACGCCTCGGTAGGCCGGCATCGGCCCGGGTTGACATCGGTGGGGGCTGGCACCGGTAGGCGCAGGAGCGGGAGCAGAAATTCGGTCGCCGACGCTCGGTACGCTCCGGCCTGGCGTTACTGCTCCGGCAGGACGTGCCTCGAGTAGCGCCCCAGCCCAAGCTGGGCGCACCCCCGCCTGAAGGAGATGCCGCCGTGGTGACCCGGATGTCCACGCTGTTCCTGCGAACGCTGCGGGAGGATCCGGCGGACGCCGAGGTGCCGAGCCACCGGCTGCTCGTCCGGGCCGGCTACGTCCGGCGGGTGGCGGCCGGCGTCTACAGCTGGCTGCCGCTCGGAAAAATGATTCTGGAGAACGTCGCCGCCGTCGTCCGCGAGGAGATGGACCGGATCGGCGCGCAGGAAGTGCTGCTGCCGGCCCTGCTGCCGCGGGAGCCGTACGAGGCGACGAACCGCTGGAACGAGTACGGCGACCTGCTGTTCCGGCTCACCGACCGGCGGGGAGGTGAGTACCTGCTGGGGCCGACGCACGAGGAAATGTTCACCCTGATGGTCAAGGGCGAGTACGCGTCCTACCGCGACTACCCGGTGATGCTCTACCAGATCCAGACCAAGTACCGGGACGAGGCCCGGCCTCGCTCGGGGATCCTGCGCGGCCGCGAGTTCGTGATGAAGGACTCGTACTCGTTCGATCTGGACGACGAGGGCCTGCAGCGCTCCTATGACCTGCATCGCGCCGCCTACCTGCGCATCTTCGACCGGCTGGGCATGGACTACCGCGTGGTGTCGGCGATGTCCGGCGCGATGGGGGGTTCCGCCTCGGAGGAGTTTCTGGCCCCGACCGCAGTGGGGGAGGACACGTTCGTCTCCTGCCCGACCGGTGACTTCGCCGCCAACCTCGAGGCGGTGCCCTCGCCGGTGCCCGAGGTGCCTGGGGTGGAACATGACGCGATGGAGGGGCTCGACACCCTCGGGGCCCCGACCATCGAGACGCTCGTGGCGGCCCTGGGTGCCGGCGCGTCCGCCGGGCAGACGTTGAAGAACCTGCTGGTCAAGGTGGACGGCAAGCCCGTCGCGGTGGGTGTGCCGGGCGACCGGGACGTCGACCTGACCCGACTGCAGGCGGCCCTCGAGCCCGCCGTGGTGGAGCCGTTCGAGGCGGCCGACTTCGCGGCGAACCCCGGCCTGGTGCGCGGCTACGTGGGCCCGCAGGGGCTGGCCGATCTCGGCGTGCCGTACTACGCCGACCGCCGGGTGGCGCCCGGCACGGCATGGGTCACCGGCGCGAACGTCGCCGACCGGCACGTCCGCAATGCCGTCGCGGGCCGCGACTTCACCGTCGATCGGTACCTCGACGTCGCCAGCGTCGCCGAAGGCGATCCGTGCCCGGCGTGCGGTACCGGTGTGACGCTCGACCGCGGCATCGAGATCGGCCACATCTTCCAGCTCGGCCGCAAGTACACGGACGCCTTCGCGCTGGACGCGCTGGGCCAGGACGGCCGACCGGTCCGCGTCACGATGGGCTCCTACGGCATCGGCGTGAGCCGGGCCGTCGCCGCGGTCGCCGAGCAGACCGCCGACGCGTCCGGGCTGTGCTGGCCGGCCTCCATCGCACCGTTCGACGTACATCTCGTGCCGGTCGGCAGGGGAAACCAGCGGGAGGTCGCCGAGCGGCTGGCCGGGGAGCTGGAGGCCGCCGGGCTGCGCGTGCTGCTCGACGACCGGGGCGTGGCCGCCGGTGTGGCGTTCGCAGACGCGGACCTGCTGGGCATGCCGACCGTGGTGGTGGTCGGCAAGGCGCTCGCCGAGGGCAACGTCGAGGTCAAGGACCGGCGCACCGGCGAGCGTCGTCCTGTTGCGGTGGATGCGCTCGTCCGGGAGCTCAGGGCCTGAGGCCTCAGGCCGACGCCGGCCCGGGGAGACCAGGGAAGGCCGCCGTCGAAGTGGTCGAGCCGGCCAGCCGCCGCCAGCCCACGGCCCGCACCGCCTGCTCCTGCAGCCCGCCGGCGACGAAAGACCGGGTCTGCTGATCAGGTTCGGTCCGCAGCACAGCCAGGTAGAGCTCGCTGAGCACCTCCTCCAGGCGGACGGCGAGCACCGCAGCTGACGGGGCATCGACGAGGGAGTCCGGCAGGTCGTACGCCGCGGCGGCGGCCTCCGGTGTCTCGCCGGCGCCCGCTATCAGCCGCTCCAGGCCGTCACGCCGCGTCCGGTGCGCGTCCAGCGCGGCCCGCGCCACCGTGCGCGAGGGTCGCTCCAGCCGCGCCCCGAGGGCGCCATAGCCGTAGATGGCCGCGTGCTCCCCGGCGAGCGCCCGTTGCAGGGCCGCCACCGCAGCACGGGTCGGACGCTTCCGGCTCGGCCGGACCGAGGCGGCGCCGGAGGGGGAGGCAGCGGCCGCGGCGGGGCGTGCGCCGCTCATGGCTCGGCTGTCCCGATCGCCGCTCACGGCTCCGCTGTCCCGATGGCCCTCACGGCTCCGCCGTCCCGATGGCCACGGCGTGCGCCGCCTCGCTGGCGCCGATGCTGGCCAGCAGCGCCGCCAGCTCGGGTGCCCCCGCGGAGATTCGCAGGCAGTCGGAAAGCCGGGCCGCCGCGGCGGCGCGTTCGGCCGCCTGCAGGGCGCCGACGGCTGCCGTCGGCAACTCCGGAAT